>JXSN01000732.1 GCA_001276605.1 Achromatium sp. WMS2 | reverse complement strand
TGTTGTTCCAATTGATCTTCCCGAGCAGTAGCAACCGGAGTTTGATAATTGGTTTTTTTATGCAAAACTGGAACAATGGGGTCTAAGGTTTGAGCAAAATACTGAGCTAAAGTTTTACGGGGTTTATTCTCGTAGCCGAAATGATATAAAACATCAGCACAAATTGCCGCTTTAACTATTTTTAGAGTTTGTTGTGGCTGTAAAAAAGGTTCCGGATAATTAGCAACAAAAGTCTCAATATGTTTAACCGCAACCCCGCCACAGAGAAAACTTAAACTGTTGATATCAATACCACATTCGCCAGTAATCGGATTCGTAAAATACTGGACTTCCTCTTGACGAGCTTTGTTGACTTGTATGGTTTCTTTATTGATAAGCAGTTCCAATTCGTCAAACATAATGGTCTCAGGCTTAGGAATAAAACCCACTTTGATGTAGATGTATTGTTCGATACCGAATTTTACAAGTAGAGCTAAAGTTTCTATTGCCTTAATTTTACCTTTTTTAGCATAGTATGAAATGAGGTCAGCACAAACATCAGAGAGGATAACTTTGACTGGTCCGCCTTGTTGTGTAGGGCTTATTTGAGTCACTTCTTCAAGAAAAATAATCTTATTTTTTAATAAGTTGTAAAGGTGAGTCTCC
>JXSN01000731.1 GCA_001276605.1 Achromatium sp. WMS2 | reverse complement strand
AGCACTTTTGACCAAAGTCGTCCTATTCTGCAAATCCATCCCATCCCGACACGCGTCTAACAACACCATACGCTGCCCAGCTCGGGTTTTTTGCAGCAACTCCAATACCTCCCCTACCGGCAGCCCATCACTGCTAACGGTATCAGCTGTAACCCCATACAGAGCTAAATAATCCCGACCATCGGTTCCCTCAAATCCATGTCCTGAATAAGCAAATATAAACGTATCCTCAGGCTGCAAAAAAATAAGAAATTGATCCTAGTTGGGAGGCAGTATATAGTAAAGTGTTAAATCGCGCAAAATTATCAATTACCGTGGCTGAATATCCCATACCAGCTAGGCTTTCAGTCCCAATAACTGTCGCCAAGGACACCGCGACTGCGGAAAATGCCCCAATTTGGATGAGATCTGGTAGGGTAATAGAATCTGAAGCAGGTAAAGAATTATCTATTATGTACTTGTTCTTACCACCTATCACTTTAGTATATAATAAATCAATTGTACAAAGAATAATGGAATTTGTAAAAAATGGGAACGGTCGGATACATGGCGGATGAAGTCAGGAAAGGCCTGGAACTTATTCACCCTGCCCTGCGCAAAACAGTGACAAGGAAACTATCAATTGCGGTAGCCGTGGCTTTGCAG
>JXSN01000730.1 GCA_001276605.1 Achromatium sp. WMS2 | reverse complement strand
TAGGTAACTATACTAGTTTATTATAGTGGAGCCATATACCACCATGATCAAAGCGCAAATTTTTCTCAAATCCTGTGTCCGGGCTCTAGTTGCTGGAGCTAAGGAATTACCAGTTGTCGGCATTCCGATTCGTATGGCGGAGGCGTTTTATGCCACTTGGGTTATGGAATTGCAACAGGCTCAGGATTCGTTACCGGAGGTGGAGCGGGTAGAGCAGTTGGAAGAGGTGGGGCGGTGTACGCCGACCCAGGTGCGGGTAATTGTTGAGGAATGTATAGCAAATGTTACTGGAGGTGCGAGTTTGCCGGCGGAGCAGCGGCAGGCTGTAATTGAGGTGGCAAGTTTGATCCCGGGGCGGGTGCGGCAGCAGACTCAGTGTACCTTGGATCATGCTAGGCGTTATGGGACGGCAAGTTTTGTGGCGTTGCCGGTGGGGACACGGGCGGTTCCGGAGGAGCGGGCGAATTTTTATCGTGGTTTGTTGCCAAATCGGCGGCTTCAGTTTCATGATCATGCCATTATTGAACATGAAGATTTACAATTGCAATCTAAGTCAAGCTGGGAATTATTAAAATTAATTGGGTTGGGTGGGTTTGGGGAAGTGTGGTTAGGGATGCACTCGGTTACTGGGGAGCAGCGGGCGTTC
>JXSN01000729.1 GCA_001276605.1 Achromatium sp. WMS2 | reverse complement strand
ACTGCTACTCCGCAGCGGGTGGATTTTGTCATTGAAAACTTACACCTGCAAGCTCATGGGACTAGGGTTTTGGATGGCTTAAATCCGCAGGCTGATCATAACCTTATAACTTATAAATCGCATCATGAGGCTTTGGATGCGGATGCTATTAATGAGCTTATTGGTTATTTTGTGGGTTATAAGAAGAGTCTTATTAATGCTAGTAGTGATCGAGATCGGAGTAAGGATACGTATCACTTGGTGGCGGTGTGTACTCGTTATCCGGAGGCGTTGGCTAAACAAGCTGGGAATAGGTGGTCGCAGCTTAATCCAGGGATTTATAGGATTGAGCTTCTTATTAATATAATTGTGGTTGTTACCTCTAGGGTGGTTAAACAACCGCATAATAGCGCTTGGTTGTTGTTTAGTCACGACCGCGAACGGGTTGAGTATGCTTTGCGGTTGCCGGAGAATGCGCAAATTCCCGAGTATATTCCTAGGTTGTTACGGGATGAGTTGGATAAGAAATAGCGCCGGGCAATGGGTAAAAAATTTGCCTAAATTAAACGGTAAGGCATGCATGTGCTTACGCTATCGCTAATCGCACCTACGGACCTGTGGATATTTTGCCATTATGTGCTATACTCAAGTTATTACATTTTAGACTT
>JXSN01000728.1 GCA_001276605.1 Achromatium sp. WMS2 | reverse complement strand
AGTTAATAGAGGGTTTGCTGGGAAACCGGGGGAGTTGGTGGCTAGGGTGTTGAATTTGGATCCTGAGAATGCTAAGGCATTGTGGTTAATGGGTTGGGTTGAGGTGGAGAATGGGAATCGGGGTAAGGCGGTGATGCATTGGAGGCATTTGGCAACGAAGTTGCCTGTGGGGAGTGTGCAGCTGAATAGTATAAATAATATTATTGCGAAGGTACAGCAGGTCGATGGTCCGCAATCTCCTTAGTTGGTGTTTGCCTGTTCAAGGTTGGTCTGCTAAGGGGCTGCGGTTGTTGGCTGTTGTGGCTAAGTCTTTGGTTTTGGGGTTTTTGTTTGGGATTTTACCCAACATACAGGCTGGGGAGATATCGTTGCCGGATTTGGCTGATTCTTCGGCTAGCATGTTTACGCCAGTTGAGGAGCAAAGGTTGGGGCGGGCGTTTATGCGGCATATCCGCCAACAGCTTGATGTTATTGAAGATCCTTTGTTGGCTTATTACTTAACAGCGTTAGGTCAGCGGTTGGTAAGTAGTGCGGTACAGGAACAACGGCGCTTTTACTTTTTTTGGATTAATCGATCCGAAATTAATGCCTTTGCGGGACCTGATGGTAACATTGGGGTATATTCAGGTTTAATGTTGGCTAGTGAGAG
>JXSN01000727.1 GCA_001276605.1 Achromatium sp. WMS2 | reverse complement strand
GTAATGCTGCTTTGGCTAAGTTGTTGCAGGCGCCGGTGATTTTGGTGATTGATGTGCAAGGTAGTATTCGGGGGGTGGCGCCGTTGTTGCTTGGTTATCAAGCGTTTGATTTGGAAGTGAATATAGCTGGAGTAATTTTAAATAAGGTGGGTGGTGCTCGGCATGAGAGTAAGTTGCGGCAGCGGATTATTTTGGAGTTGTACGATAAGTTTTTTCGGTCGGCTTTTCCACGCTTGACAGAAAAGTTGGGGATTGTGTATACACCGGTGGAGGTGGTGGATTTTATCATTCGTGGGGTGGATCAGTTGTTGCATCAGGAGTTTGGGTATGGATTGGTGAAAAATCCAGCGGTTCCAGCACCCGGCCAAATTTATATTTATGATATTGGGGATAATCTAACGCGGGAGGAAAAATTAGCCAAGTTAGTAGCTTGGGAACAATTATCTACAATCGATTGGCAACGGATTCAACCCGATAATCCCCCGTTCGCCGATCCGATCTGAAGCCCAGCGCATAGCCCGAATATAACTATCATACAACGCATTCTTATTCGTAGCACTGGACCTAGCCACATAAGTATCCATAATCCGCTGATCCAAAGCAGGGTAAGCTGTGTTCTGATTGTTATCATTGGCATTATTTTGCCCCGC
>JXSN01000726.1 GCA_001276605.1 Achromatium sp. WMS2 | reverse complement strand
AACCAAAGTTTTAAAGAGGAATTAGAGCTGGCTATCCTTAAACGTCGTAACAACGACGCCTATAAACTAAACAAATAGTCCTGCTTAGTACATAAACATAGTAAACTTACATTTTTTAGCCACCCCAAAAACATCATGGACTGGCCTTTGTGCCCTAATCAGATCCAGACTAACATTTTTAACTGGCTCCACGTATTCGTAGTCCATTTACTAAAAAAACTGAATCAACTTTAAACCAGTTAACCACACAATTGAGCTAATTATCCACTATACAGCCGAGGTATACCGATAAAATTAAGTAAATGGGATCGATAGCCTCAAAATCAACATTTTACATCATGAACATCCCCATACTCCAGCATGGAAATACCACCGGGTACGCTCCTGCATCCCACCACACCTAAGATATCAATGCTCAAACATATTTTTTAAGAGAAACAAATAATGGTAAATTACCTGTCTATAAAGCGTCCCAAAAACAATCCATGGTGGTTTCTAGCTAGCATATTTCTCTCGTTAACAGGTTGCTTTGACAGCAATAACCCTCAGGACAATGCCAATAAACAAGCCCCTGCCTATACCTACGACTCCACCCCTAAAACCCAACCCATAGCTGCAACCGCATTCATAAAAGCACAACCAGCCAGCTCCTA
>JXSN01000725.1 GCA_001276605.1 Achromatium sp. WMS2 | reverse complement strand
GTTTTTTGGCACTATTAATAATCAGTAACACCGGCAAACCTAAGATGGTGGTAAAAATAAAAAAGCCAGGATATCCCAATTGTTCCACTAAAGTTCCGGAGTAACCACCCAGCAATTTGGGCAATAAAGTCATCAGGGAACTAAATATAGCATACTGGACCGCAGTAAAGGATATATTGGTCAAACTAGATAAAAATGCCACAAAGGCTGCACCAGCTAACCCAGCTGATAGATTATCAGCAGCAATTACAATGTACAGGATGATAACGCTATGACCAATTTTAGCTAACCACAGGAATAATAGGTTAGTAGCTGCAGATAACAAGGCGCCTAGAAATAGGGACCGGATAATACCCTGTTTTAAGGCTAGCGCACCACCTAAAAACCCTCCTACTAGGGTCATGATTAAACCGTAGGTATTGACGATACTGGCAATTTCAGTTTTGGTAAATCCCAAATCTTGATAAAATACGTTGGCAATTACCCCTAACACGATATCTGAAATTCGATATACCCCCATAAGAGCCAATAATAACCAGGCAGTTTTAGTGCCATAACGCTCGAAAAAATCACGTATCGGGGCTACATACGTTGCCTCTAAGGTTTCTGACTGGACTAACTGGATAAATATCAGTAGTCTAACTGCAATCCAGGCC
>JXSN01000074.1 GCA_001276605.1 Achromatium sp. WMS2 | reverse complement strand
GTTCACCTAGATGCTACAAGTTTCCATACAGATGGTAAATATAACAGCCACGAAGAAGAACAAGAATGCGTTATTCGCATCACCAAAGGCTATAGTCGCGACCATCGACCAGACCTTAATCAATTGATATTACAACTGTTCATGGCCTATCCAGTTCCGGCATATAATTCCTGATAGTGATTCCCAAGAAGTTCTAGTAGTGTCAGTTGAATCTTGTTGAGATTTGAAATAATTTCTCTCTTTCTGCCAACTATAATTATATGAATTCCAGCAAAAAATTGGAATACCCATCTTGCTATTGGCTTGGAGGTAGGTTTACATTTTTGATCTACAAAAGTAGCTTTATTCGCTTGCAACACGCATCGAATACGAAGTTCTAGTGCTGAGTACACTAACAGGCATAAAGTCATCACCATCATCAGTGCCACAATGCGCTTTGGTGATTTTAAAAACAGGGTTGAGGCCATGAACAGTTGTAATATCAATTGATTAAGGTCTGGTCGATGGTCGCGACTATAGCCTTTGGTGATGCGAATAACGCATTCTTGTTCTTCTTCGTGGCTGTTATATTTACCATCTGTATGGAAACTTGTAGCATCTAGGTGAACGCAATGTGGATTAAATTTTAGTATATTCGTGGCTTTAATGGCGCATTGCAAAAATAATTTACTGGGATCATAATCAAAAATTGTGTCCAACGCACGTCCCAAAATGTCATCATTGATATGCTCGGGCTAGATACCAGGGCTAATGAGTCGTTCCCGTTGGTTTATCTTTAAAAAATATTGGGCTAAGACACAAAGCGCGGTTTGCAAAACCAATCCTATTCATTATCATTGCTTTTACAGCTTGCCCTACTGACACAGTGTGCTTTGCCATGTTTTATGGTATAAATTTGTCAATTAAATTGCTAAGGTCAAGTTCGTCGCACATACCGGCGACTAGCCCTAGGTGATCAATAGTTTTGCTTGTGTAGGAGCTGGACGATTCCATTGAGTCAGCATTAATTTGGTTAGCTATGGTAAAGTCCATAAAAAGTTATATTAATACGTTATAAAAGATTTTTTACGATAATATTTTACCATAATATTGGTATGCGGAATCACGGATTAATAAAGTTTTGATTGGATTATGTCACCTGAATTTATAAGGTATGTTTCAGAAATCGAAGATCCACGCATATAATACAGTAAATTGCATTATTTAATGGATATACTTGTACTTATGGTATACGCATATATAGCTGGAGCAGATGGTTGGGAATCGATGGAAGCTTTTGGAAGAAGCAAATCGGATTCGCAAAGGCAATTCTCCGGCCATTATGACTGGCATTAAGCATTTATGTATCAATCTTTTTCAAAAAGAAGTTCTACAAAACTCAGTCTAAACAGAAAACGCATGTTAGCAGCATGGAATGATGGCTTTAGGGGTAAGATACTATTTGCTTAAAACTTTTGATACGGTTGCCCTGTACGCTTAGTCTATACACGTGCATTCTCATAACCATGTACGTTGCAAGCCTTACATAACCAACCGTGGCAACGCAAACAATATACGCCACAATAAACTTCTTGTAACCTTTCGGGAATAATTATACCATGTCGCGTAGTTTTTAATGTGTTAAGATATGTAAGTAAATAACATATATTGATATCCCAGCTTGGGATAAACCCTTTAGTTCTAGGAGTAAACAAATTAAATGCCTGAATTTAATGACTATAAAGTATCGGATATAAACTTAGCTGACTGGGGTCGGAAAGAAATTCGCATTGCAGAAACTGAAATGCCTGGCTTGATGGCTATCCGTGCCAAATACGCAGCATCCCAGCCACTAGCGGGTGCCAGGATTACTGGCTCTTTGCATATGACCATACAAACAGCGGTATTAATAGAAACTTTAACTCTGTTGGGTGCCAAAGTAAGGTGGTGTTCCTGCAATATTTTTTCCACCCAAGACCACGCTGCTGCTGCCATTGCCGCCGCTGGTGTTCCAGTCTTTGCCTGGAAAGGTGAAACCGTAGAAGATTATTGGTGGTGTACTGAACAAGCCCTATCCTGGCCCGGTGAAAACGGCCCGAATATGATCCTTGATGACGGCGGGGATGCAACACTAGTTATCCATAAAGGTGCGGAATATGAAAAAATTGGTGCCGTACCTACAGCACAACCTGAAGACAACGAAGAATGGGCTGCTATATTGGGGTTATTGCAGCGCTGTCATACCAAGGATTCACAACTTTGGACTCGGATGGCCAAAGATATCAGGGGCGTAACAGAGGAAACTACCACCGGTGTGCATCGTTTATACGAAATGCAACGCAATAACTCCCTACTGTTCCCAGCCATCAACGTCAATGACTCCGTTACCAAGTCTAAATTCGACAATCTGTACGGCTGCCGCGAATCACTGGTAGATGGCATCAAGCGCGCTACTGATGTTATGATCGCTGGCAAAATTGCAGTCGTTTGCGGTTACGGCGATGTAGGTAAAGGCTGCGCTCAATCGCTCCGTGGTTTGGGCGCTACGGTGTGGATTACCGAGATTGACCCCATCTGCGCCCTGCAAGCGGCTATGGAAGGCTACCGCGTGGTAACCATGGATTCTGCTGCGGCAAAAGCAGATATTTTTGTAACAGCTACCGGCAATCTTAACGTCATCAACCATGATCATATGGCCGCTATGCGCGATCAAGCGATAGTTTGCAACATTGGGCATTTTGACTCAGAGATTGACGTAGCTGGATTAAAGAAATATACTTGGGAAAATATCAAACCACAAGTCGACCATATAATCTTTCCCGACGGCCATCGCATAATTTTACTAGCCGAGGGACGCTTGGTAAACTTAGGTTGCGCAACCGGCCATCCTAGTTTTGTCATGTCCAACAGTTTTACCAATCAGGTCTTGGCCCAAATAGAACTGTATGGTCAGCAAGATAATTACCCGCTTGGTGTTTATACCCTGCCTAAGCACCTAGATGAAGAGGTAGCCCGTTTGCACTTGCAACGTATTGGGGTTAGTCTCACTACTCTTACCCAAAAGCAAGCAGATTACATAGGGGTACCAGTCAACGGTCCCTACAAACCAGAACATTATCGCTATTAATTAAGGAGGTTAACGGTGACTCGTGTTGCCATAGCTGGTGCATCCGGACGTATGGGAAAAGCCCTTATTCAAGCAGTAACCGAGGCACCGGATTTGCAGCTTGCTGCTGCCATTGAGAGAATTGATAGTAAATACATAGGTCAAGATGCCGGCCAAGTAGCCGGGTTGACACCTAACGACATTGTTATCGCGGCAGATCTATCAACATGCATTAATAATATTGACGTATTGATAGATTTTACCACGCCGGATGCTACCCTGGCTAATATCAAACTTTGTCAAACCGCCCAACGCCGGCTGGTTATTGGCACGACTGGGTTTAGTGCGAAACAGCGTACTTACGTAGACCAAGCGGCTGTAGATATCCCCATTGTTATGGCTCCCAACATGAGTGTAGGGGTCAATCTATGCTTCAAACTCCTTGATCTAGCTGCTAAAGTTTTGGGTACAGACGTAGACGTAGAAATAATCGAGGCGCATCATCGCCATAAAGTGGATGCACCATCTGGTACAGCACTACGGATGGGGGAAATAATCGCTAAAGCTTCAGGCAAGGAGCTGCCACAAGTAGCGGTTTATGCGCGCCAAGGTCACACGGGTCCAAGATCCCAAGGTGAGATTGGATTTGCTACTGTACGTGCTGGAGAACTAGCTGGAGAGCACACAGTTTGGTTCGTTGGCGAAGGTGAACGCATAGAAATTAGTCACAAGGCTAATAGTCGGATGAATTTCGCCAAAGGTGCAGTCCGGGCTGCGGCATGGATTATGCGACAAGACAAAGGCCTTTACGATATGCAAGACGTGCTGGGACTGCGGAATCCAAGCATATAATATTCCTTAAAGATCCTTGAATACTAAAGCTAACTTGCGTGGCCTTTACGCCATCACTCCGGAATACAATGGTGATACTTCAAACCTGTTAGGGCAAGTGGAGCAAGCACTGCGGGGTGGGGCTAAGTTATTACAGTACCGGAATAAGGGTACAAATCAACAACAGCGCTTACTAGAATCCAAGGCACTGTTAGATTTATGTCGGGATTATGCAGTGCCATTTTTGATCAATGATGACGTACATTTGGCACGCCATGTGGGGGCCGATGGGGTGCATTTAGGGCAGAACGACACCGACCCAGTATTGGCCCGGAGCTTGTTAGGACCGCAGGCAATTATCGGGATTTCATGTTACAACAAACTAGATCTGGCCCTAACAGCCCAAAGCTTAGGTGTTGACTACGTAGCTTTCGGAAGGTTTTTCCCCTCAAAAACTAAACCTACTGCCGTATTGGCTGACTTGGAATTGCTAGCCAAAGCCAAGTTTGCCCTGCACTTACCCATAGCAGCAATAGGTGGCATAACAACTGCTAACGCGCTGCCGCTAATAAATCAAGGTGCGGATATGCTTGCCATTATTGAAGGTTTATTTGCTAATAACTCTACCGTTCAGTCCGTTGCCACGGAATTTAACAAGCTGCTTACTATGTAGGGCTTGATTTTAACTCTATTGAGTAATTACCTCAGCCCCGGCTAACGGCTTAAGGAGCTGAGGTGCTAGTCTTAGTGCTGGTATCAGTCACGCAAGGCTCTTTTAATCACCAACGCGCAGGGTACCACCGGTGCCTAAACCACCCCTAACTGTTTGAGCTTTGTAATTTCTCAAAGCCCTGACCATACCGTTGTATGCATCTACAAACGCTGCTACCGTGGCTTTACCCTCTGGGGTACGGGAAAAGCCGCCTAAGCCGCCAGCGCCACCAACTCCCAGCAGACCAAATGCGGCACCAAAATTTGTGGCCGTTGAGCTCCCCTCAGACGCACTAATCTGTACCTGACTGCGTATATCAAACAATGATAGTGTAACCACTGAATTACGCGCCTGAACACTACCCAAAAGTGCTCCAACACTACCGCCTATGGCACCTCCTATACCTCCAGCTACGCCACCTACCGCATCGTTGTTGATTATTATCTTAGGCTCTAAAAAATAATCAGCTGCCACCCGTTGTCCTCTGTGCTGTTTGGAACCAGCCCTGAATTCGCCTGAATAGCGTTGAGTATTAGTAATACGGCTCATTTTTCCCTCTAAACGCTCATTGCCAATTGAGGTGATAACAAAGCAATTGGATTGCTGCACCGCCAAACGCAGCAAGGGTTCTATATTGGTAACACCCGTTGTATTGCTAAAATCACCATACCAATCAGATGAAGTTCCATCATCTACGGCTAAAGTTCCCAAAGTTTCCGTACAACGTTCCAAATTGTTTGCCGCATCAACGCTGGTAGAGCCACCGGCCGCGCCTCCAACCGCAGTTGATCCCGATCCCTGGGTAACAACACCGCCGGCACACCCCGCTAGCAGGCTCGCCAGCAACATACCAATCAAAAAATATAAATTCTTATTATCCAAAATAAATACCTCTAAAAAAACGGCTAAAGATCTCTTAATTAAACAAGGATTAAATCTAACACCACCGGCACTTGGTGACCGGCCCCCAAGACAATTCTCTAATTTTTCAACTCACTTTATTGTTTACAAATAAGCTAGATGGTTGCATGTTAACCAATCTTTCTAAAGTCTATACTTAGGTAACATGCTGGAGTAAAATTAATACTCCGTACGCCGTCAACACTACAATGAATTCCTGATGCTCACAGGTCCAACTTGAAAATTGCGGGTTGGATAAAGTAATGTGCTCTTCTATGTTAAACAATGCCTAGAATAATCAAGCGTTCGCACTTAGGCTAACGCACAGTATTCTTTTATACTTGTTATGCCACGAAGTCCGATTCTATACTATTATAAGTGCAAATTGCAAGCAACAGATTCGTGCTTATTGATACTGTAATTTTTGCTAGGTCCTGGGTTTGTTTTGTATGGAACTAAAACATAAGTTGCCAGGTATTTGGGGTTGTGTAATTTGTAAAATCTATAGTAATATCAATGTCGATACCTTATTTAGGTTTTCGTATGGAGAAACAAACATGCATGTTAAATCTTGGGTCCTCTTTTCCGTAATCATAGGCCTACTCTGGGGCTGTGAAGGATCGGCGCCAACGTATTCAACAATAAGAATTTGTGACGCGGATCGCGGTTGTTCGGATCAACCATCAAATTACACCACTTTTGATCCTAGCACTGCAATACCAGATCCTGATCCAGATGGTCGTTTGCAAGTACTAAGCGCTATGGCCGAACAAAGTTCCCGAGCTGCCTTTGATCTTGGGTTACGATATTTAAGGGGTGACGGAATAGTACGAAATAGCTGGAATGGCTTGAAATGGCTACGTACAGCTGGCGATCGGGGAGATATACGTGCTCAATCGCTACTTGGTCGCATGTATCTAACTGGCTTTGAAGAAACAGGAGCTGATTATAACGAAGCCCAGCGTTGGCTATCCATGGCAGCAGATCAGGGTGATAGAAAGGCAACCGTGTTGCTAGAAGAAGCCGAGTCGTTACGTAACGATGAAGACCAATTCCAGACAGCCCTTAGAAGGTGGCGGGAGGCACATACTAGGGTTTACTGGCGCACAGTCAGATGTTATGGCGAGTGGCGCGATGATTATACTGCCTATATTCTACCTTAAAAACATAATACTATCAATATATCATATTAGCATAATAAATGTTAACATTATTACGTGTCATTTGCATATAATTTTATTGCAGGCTTTGGCAATTCATTAAGTGATGAGATATTCTAACTAGCACAAAATAAAACACAATAACCACTATATAACATACTGAAACTAATGCTAACAGTTAAATCGGAATTACCAATTGCTATAGTTCAAGGACAACATTGGACGCAATACCCAAAAGATGTTTACATTCCCGAAAATGCGTTGGAAATATCAGTCGATGAGTTTACAGGCCCCTTGGATTTATTGCTGTACTTGATCAAAAAACAGAATTTTGATATCCTTAACATTCCAATAGTTAAAATAACGGCCCAGTACATGGAGTACATAGGTATGATGCAGGAACTAAACTTGGAGCCAGTAGCTGAGTACTTGGCTATGGCAGCTTTATTAGCAGAAATAAAATCCCGGATGCTACTGCCAAATCCTGAATCTAACGACAATGAAAAGGATCCTCGCTCCCGGTTAGCTGAGCAATTATATGCATACAATTTATTTCAGCAAGCAGCTGCCACCCTGGATAAGTGGCCGCGTCTGGAACGGGATAACTTCGTAACCAAAGTGATGCCTCCGAATAAAATGCCGTTAGTTGTTTTACCGACTGTACGCCTAGAGGAAATAGTGAAGTCTATTCAATTTCTTATAGAAAAAAATAGGCGTGTTAAACATCACTCAGTTCTAATAGGTCAAATATCCGTAAAGGATAGAATATTTGCCGTTTTACAACTATTAACTACTAAATTAACCGCCACTTTTTCTGAGTTACTGCTGTTTGATCAAGGTCGTATGGGTGTTATAGTAACATTTATGGCTATTTTAGAACTAGTTAAAACCAAATACATAGAATTAACACAGGATGATGTTTATATACTCTTAAAAATCAACCCAGACAATTTAGATATACTTGATATGGAGCGTAAAGATCAAATAAAATAGCAACCCAAGGCGAGGAAATCAGATTGAGCGATGGCTTAACTTTAAAACAGATAGTGGAGGCTATCCTATTGGCATCCGATAGGCCGCTTAGCCTAGAAAAAATTCGCGCTCTACTAATCAGGGATAATTCATCAATGGAGGCGCCAAGCCTTAAAGAGTTGAGACTAGTTTTAGATCAATTAATTTTGGATTATTCCAATAGAAGCATAGAGTTACTGGAAGTAGCTAGCGGGTGGAGAATTCAGATTCGCCAAATTTACGCACCTTGGGTATCCTCGCTATTTGGGGAACGGCAACCCCGTTATTCCAAAGCACTGCTTGAAATATTGGCCATAATCGCCTATAAGCAACCGGTAACCAGAGCTGAAATTGAAGCCATTCGAGGTGTTGAAGTCAACAGCCAAATAACCAAAATCCTTTTTGAACGAGATTGGATACAGATAGTTGGGCGCAGTAGTAACCCAGGCCACCCCGAATTGCTTGCGACTACCCGCCAGTTTTTAGATTATTTTGGATTGCGAACTTTAGATGAATTACCACAATACAATGACTTTAAGAACGTAATAAATGTTGGTGAAACAATGGCATCTGAGGACCTGGTGGCAACCAAGCAAGCCAGATTGGATTTTGATTGCAATGTGAATGAGGAAAGTTTAGATATATGAATATCTTAATTTTAACTTTCTACGTTCAAGCACATCAATGGTTATAAAGCGAGTAAAGCTAGTTCCTGGAATCTAAATGCCAAAAAAGATTATTAAACCAAATAAAGACTTACCGCCAGGCGAACGTCTGCAAAAAGTACTTGCCAGTCATGGTCTTGGATCACGACGCGAAATAGAACATTGGATTCAATTAGGACAAGTGCGCATTAACGAACGCTTGGCCAAGTTAGGTGATAGACTTACACCAGGAGATTCCATTTTTGTAAATAACAAAAAGGTTATCTTCGCAAGCCAACAGAGACCGGTCCAGCATCGAATTATTGTGTATAATAAACCAGAGGGTGAAATAGTAACCAGACAAGATCCTCAAGGTCGTGTTACCGTATTTCAAGCGTTACCCAGGTTGAATTCTGGCCGTTGGATAGCAGTTGGAAGATTGGATATCAATACATCAGGTTTATTGTTATTTACTACTGATGGTATACTTGCTCATAATTTAATGCACCCCAGTTTAGAAGTGGAACGTGAATATGCGGTACGCGTATTAGGGGAAGTCTCACAATATCAACTTAGTGAATTAACAACTGGCATAAAATTAGATGGCATTACGGCACGCTTCGATAGCATCTATGAAGCAGGAGGTAGTGGCGCCAACCACTGGTATCATGTCGTCATTAAGGAAGGCCGCAATCGAGAAATTCGTCGTTTATGGGAATCTGTGGGAATAACTGTTAGTAGATTAATTCGAATACGCTACGGTAACGTGGTTTTAGGGCCTAGATTGTTTTCCGGTAATTGTCGCCCGTTGGCAGCTGAAGAAAGACAAACTCTGCTAGCGTTAGCCGGTATAATCAGGTAACATTTAATTACTGTTTATGATTGATGATGCGGTACTGTAAAGGATAGTGCATTTTTAACTATTACTGTGCTTTGCAATGAAGTATCTAAACTGCTGGTTTTTATCTAGGTATAACTTTGTATGTGGAACAAAACTTATGTGAAAAAAAAGACAAAAACTGTATGCCAATGAATTTAAAATCTATATTTAGATGTAATTTGTTTTTTGATGCCATCGGCCAATTTGAACGGCTTGGGGCTTTGTGCGTTGAAAAATGGAAATAACCATATGAGTCTTACGCCGTACCTTGTACCATTGTCAACCATTACCTGTCGATATAAAAATAAATTCAATAAGGATTTACTACGTGAAGCAGCACAACTCATAATTCAAAGCGGCGGAGTAATAACCCCACCTGTGCTACGTCAGTACGATATCGGGCATTATGAGGTTATTGATGGTATATTTGCATATTATGCAGCAGTAGAGGCTAGTATAATTGGTCCTTCTGATTGCAAGTTAGTAACTGCCTATATAATTGGGCAGGGTCAAGATCGACTAATAGCCGATCAGATTAAACTCTTCAGACCACAGGTTTATCAAGTAATGAATT
>JXSN01000724.1 GCA_001276605.1 Achromatium sp. WMS2 | reverse complement strand
CAGAGGTGATACAGTCCAGTTAGGCTAATGCCACATTGCCCAGTTTTGCGATCGGTGTAATATACCACCTCGCCAGTGGTAGTCTTGTTAACTTCCACCTGCGTAGCGTAGGTTAGGACTTCAATGCCATCTACTACCATACGATTTACCTGTAAATGTTCTGTGATATCAAATCCGGTTTTGTAGAAAACGAAGCTTTCGGCACCGAGGCGACCCATATTGCCTACGGTTTTAAACGCTTCCTGGTAACCTTGACTTGAATAGTAATAAGCAATATCAAAACAGACACTAGCAAGTATGACTTTTACTTCCCTACCATTAAGTTTAGGGCTTATTTTCCCCAAGTCTACGAGAAAAATTTCTCTGTTTTTCAAGATACTAGACAAAGGAGTCTCTCTTATTTTCCCCAAGGTCCCCTCGGCTTTTTCGGACCTTATAACTTTCTCGATAGCACTGCGAATTGCTTTATGGTCAACTCCGCAAAGCGCTGCCAGGCCGCGGATATGAATGCCGGATTGGCGCGTGGGACGATGGACGAAGTAGTCAATCTTGTCTACTTTCTTGTGTAACCAAGGGTCAGCTTGAGGAGGTTCCTGAGTGGCCATGGGTTGGGTACCTTTAGTTAGCTCAAAATACACCCAAGTATAGACCATAGA
>JXSN01000723.1 GCA_001276605.1 Achromatium sp. WMS2 | reverse complement strand
TCCGAATCATCTTGAATCTTGTGCTAATTTATTATCCCTATGTACTGAACCACCGGCTTTGTCACAAAAAATATTACTCGCAGCAACACCAGTGTTTGTAAAAGCGCTGCCATCTGATCCTAACCAATCTATCTCTAAAGGGGTTATAACTCAGGCGCTTATTGTTAATACTCTTACCGCATCGGGATCGCCTAAAAACTGCTTTAACTGTGAACAATCAGCACAATCACAGGTAATATCGATTGCTCTACTCTGGTTTGCAGGTGGAGTAGGAGGTGTGGAAGTAATCTGAGTTAAAAATTGATGTGCAGCATTCCGCAATATGCTAAAACTATTGGTTAATTGTGCAGTGGCTGTGGATTCTGATTGGCACAGCTCTATAGCAACATTTACCAAAAGAGTATCCATTGAATATAGTTGCGGATGCGCCAAAAATAGCTTCACTACCGTTTGCGCTAATGCAGTATCAATGCGCTCTAATGCGGTAAGAGTATTAACAATAAGCGCCTGAGTTATAACCCCTTTAGAGATAGATTGGTTAGGATCAGATGGCAGCGCTTTTACAAACACTGGTGTTGCTGCGAGTAATATTTTTTGTGACAAAGCCGGTGGTTCAGTACATAGGGATAATAAATTAGCACAAGATTCAAGATGATTCGGA
>JXSN01000722.1 GCA_001276605.1 Achromatium sp. WMS2 | reverse complement strand
TAATGGACATGATGTTCAATAATATAAAAAATCACTTTAAGCTTCTTATCAGTATTGTTTAGTATAAACACATTATTCATCAAAAATACTGCTGCGGTTGTTGTTAATGAATTTTTAAAGAGTGTGAATGTTGATTTGATATGCAAAAAAAACTTATTATTCTTGATCTAGATGGGACTATGGTTGATAGCGTACCAGACTTAACCTTGTGTATTAATGAAATGTTGACAACTTTGGGTTATATTACCAGTATAGAGTTGCAAGTCCGCAACTGGGTAGGTAACGGAATAGAACGCCTAGTTCAACGTGCTCTCACGCAAGTGATGGCCCAGGAACCTTCAGCATTGCTTCTAAATCGGGCGCTTACCATTTTTAGAGAGCTATATTCCCAACATAATACTAAATTTTCGCAATTATACCCAGGCGTCCTGCATACCTTGGATGAATTAAAGGCACAAGGTTACCATCTTGCCTGCGTTACTAACAAGGCCCAATGTTTCGTTACCCCACTTTTAGAGGCAATGCAATTAACTGCATATTTAACATTTATTGTTGCTGGAGACACGCTACAGGCAAAAAAACCTGATCCAAGTCCATTATTGCATGCAATCAACAATTTCGGGGTAAATCTCGAACAAACGGTTATGGTGGGTGATTCAATCA
>JXSN01000721.1 GCA_001276605.1 Achromatium sp. WMS2 | reverse complement strand
AATCTAGTAGTGATTCGGTGGCCTCTGCTAAAAAAGCTGGGGTAACAGCAGCTGCTAAGCCAGCACCTGCTACTACGGTAGCGCCTACACCACCGGTTGAAGAAGTTTTAGAAGATTCATGGATTGATACCCCATTGTGTACTAGTTGCAATGATTGTTTTAAGATTAATCCATTGTTATTCATGGTGTACCTTCACGTCATATCTAATCATGTAAATCAAGTGACAAAATGGATGGTTAGACAAAAATCTTTAGGGAACTAGTAGTTATGCACGTATGCACAAACTACCAATCCCCACAAAGTCTTAATTTCTAGTTGAGATCTCTAGCTCGCGCCATGAGGGCATCTAGATCAGGTTCATTCTTATCCCAAGGTTGCCCAGGATGAATGCAACCTGCTGGACATAATTCCGCTGCCTTAACCAATTGGGCATAGGTACCTTTTTTAAGATCACCCAATTGAGCTTGCTTGTCATCATTATATACGAATAACAATGGATTAATCTTAAAACAATCATTGCAACTAGTACACAATGGGGTATCAATCCATGAATCTTCTAAAACTTCTTCAACCGGTGGTGTAGGCGCTACCGTAGTAGCAGGTGCTGGCTTAGCAGCTGCTGTTACCCCAGCTTTTTTAGCAGAGGCCACCGAATCACTACTAGATT
>JXSN01000720.1 GCA_001276605.1 Achromatium sp. WMS2 | reverse complement strand
ACACATCATCACTTGCATGTGAATCCTTACCCTCCCTCTGCTCAATCGACGCATATCCCGCACTCCCAAAACCTCGGGTCGTAAACGTCCCAGTACGTACCTGCTTAGTCAAATTTTGCTGCTGGGTTAATACTTTACCAATCCCAAAATCTCCAATCTTAGGCCGCCCATTTCCATCCAAAAAGATATTCCCCGGCTTCAGATCTCTATGTACAATCCCATGTTTATGCACTATAGCCAACGCCTGCCAAATAGGAGTACAAAACTGCCTTGCCTCCTCCCAACTCCAAGCCCCTCGGCCCCGCATCAAAGACTCCAACGTTCCATTAGGTACATACTCAAACATCAGATACAACGGCGACTTAGCCAATTCCACACCGTATAACCGCACTATGTTTGGATGCTGCGGCAAGATTTGTTGCAAATGCATCAAAGCCTTAGCCTCCTTCTTAAGCAACACCTCACCTAGTGCATCCTGACAAAACTTGAACGCCCGCTGCTCCCCAGTAACCGAGTGCATCCCTAACCACACTTCCCCAAACCCACCCAACCCAATTAATTTTAATAATTCCCAGCTTGACTTAGATTGCAATTGTAAATCTTCATGTTCAATAATGGCATGATCATGAAACTGAAGCCGCCGATTTGGCAACAAACCACGATAAAAAT
>JXSN01000719.1 GCA_001276605.1 Achromatium sp. WMS2 | reverse complement strand
ATAACAATACGCTGTGTGGTATCTTCCGCAAATAGATCGTAACGGCTACGCACAAAGCCCACAGGTTCCGGATATTGATATTCAGTTTCTACCCGTTCAATATTGACAGATAAATCCAGAATATCTGAGGCAAATTGCTGAAAGATATGCGGATGGCTGAATACTTTTTTGAAGATTGGGCCGTATTTAAGTGGAAAGACTTCGATCATAAATTTACCTATTTTTATTGTCAGCAAGGTAGCGTATGTATCGCGTACCTAAAGGTCCATAGGGCGGGAGAAACGCAGTGAATCCCGCCGTAACGTAGCCGCAGAGGCTGAAGATCAAATTTTAAATCGTTATGTTCCAAAGCTGCGCGACCTGGTCAACCACCAGCGCCCGCTCCAGCCAGGCATCTAGGGTTGCGCCATCTGCTGCATCAATGCGAGCTTGTACATCTTCGGATAATACACCAAATCGATGCTGTAGAATTTTACAAAGACTCGCACGCCTGCCTTGCTTAGCGCCAGCGGCAAAGCTTTGGGTTATAAAATCATGCTTAGCAATTTCCCATACGGCGTCGTTTTTAATTTCGGCTAACAACTCTGGGCTAATGGAGGCGTGGTGGATTTGGCTAATAATATCGCGGAATAACGGCCGTTCATATCTAGATTCATCCATTTTTCCATCCAGGG
>JXSN01000718.1 GCA_001276605.1 Achromatium sp. WMS2 | reverse complement strand
AACCGAGCGTATGAACATGGGCCTTTGGTCATCTAACTCAACACCATCTATGATCGTTCCCACACTCCAGCGTAGGAACGCCGCCGGGGACGCTCCAGCGTCCCCACCAAAACATAACCCTAATAGTATTATGTGTTAACATGCCCTAGATCATGAGGCGGAATAAGGATATAATTCTAAATACTAGCAGGTAATTACCAGCTAGTAAATTGCAATATTACAGACCAGCGTCTGCCTTCAAAGCTGCTGCCTTGTCAGTACGTTCCCAAGTAAATTCTGGTTCTTCGCGGCCAAAATGCCCATAAGCCGCGGTCTTAAAATAGATGGGACGCACCAGGTCGAGCATCTTAATTATGCCATAAGGCCGTAAATCGAAATGATTGCGGACCAAGGTGGCAATGCGCTCATCAGAAATCTTACCAGTGCCAAAGGTCTCAATATGTACTGAGGTAGGTTCCGCGACTCCAATGGCATAGGAAACCTGAATTTCACAGCGTTCAGCTAAGCCCGCAGCAACAATATTTTTTGCCACATAGCGCCCTGCATAGGCCGCGGAGCGATCGACCTTAGACGGATCTTTACCGGAAAAAGCCCCCCCACCGTGCCGAGCCGCACCACCGTAGGTGTCAACGATAATCTTACGGCCGGTTAGACCACAATCGCCAACTGGGCCTCCA
>JXSN01000717.1 GCA_001276605.1 Achromatium sp. WMS2 | reverse complement strand
GTAAAAATATGACAGCCACAACTTATCACATCAGTGGAATTAGTTCATCAAGGCAAAGTGTTATCAAATATCAGAAGTGAACTAACTAAAATCATATATCTGCATCAAATTAAAAGGTATATCATGGATAAACACCAACGTACACCTCAATTATACAGTACCATCAACTGGAACAATTATCAGGAGGCCCAAAGAAAATGCTCCATATCACTGCAAAGATTCATCAGATGCCGGTGTAATGGATGGCTACCAACTGCCAAGTATAAAAGCCATTTCACCACATGCCATTATAAATGTCATTTATTCAATGAACAAAATGACAATGACCATTTTCTAAAATATTCTGTCATCCAAAATAGTACAGCCAACAACACCCAAAAAATTCAGCAAACCCTTGAAAAACATGGTTTTCCATCAGGAGATTCCAACATAATATTTGCCAACATCAAAGCATGGAGAAACAATACTCAAATTTATGAAACCAAACAAATTCAATTAAATTGGCAACACTTTCTGATAGGCATGTGGCACAATGACTGGCCCTGACACGGGAGACAATGCAAACCAGGATATTAAGTTCCAACCAGAATTGTCATATGGAACTGGGCCAAAAAATTATGGGACTATTGCAACAAACTATATCATGAGAAAACCAATGATACCAACCTGACATGTGAATGCA
>JXSN01000716.1 GCA_001276605.1 Achromatium sp. WMS2 | reverse complement strand
TTCATCTTTCGCAGTCAGCTGTTCATCTTTGGCAACCAACTGTAGCCGCAATCCTTCAATCTCCTGTTTCAAATGTTCTTCAACTCGATAATCCAGTTTTTAATTCTACTTTGTCAGATTAGACTTTAGATACATATGTTGATTATACTATGCTTTTTCTTAGCGTAGCAAAGTATTAATATCTGTATGTTTTAATTCGTTTCTTACCTTGGGTATCATTTATGCATGGATAGGAAGATTAATAGTGTGATAGGTTCATATAATTCAAAGCCTGATCGTTACTATCTGGTACTACTTCAGTAATGCGCTCGATATTACGCTTGCCGGGTTCCCCTTGCGTTAGACCTTTGATATAGGTGGTTGCTGCTTGAAATACCGAGCGAGTTTTGCCTCGGAAGTGTCTACGTAACGTGTATGAAATTTGGCGAATCTAGGCGCTAGATTATGAAAATTAACACTATTTTTATGCACACTTAAAAAATTACCTTATCAAACATACAAATATTAATACTTTGCTACGCTAAGAAAAAGCATAGTATAATCAACATATGTATCTAAAGTCTAATCTGACAAAGTAGAATTAAAAACTGGATTATCGAGTTGAAGAACATTTGAAACAGGAGATTGAAGGATTGCGGCTACAGTTGGTTGCCAAAGATGAACAGCTGACTGCGAAAGATGAA
>JXSN01000715.1 GCA_001276605.1 Achromatium sp. WMS2 | reverse complement strand
GCGGCGTAGCGGTGGCGATAGTCCGGGCTGTGTAATAATCCGTATACGTAGTAGAAAATGTCCTCTTTGCTAATTGTGGTTACGGTGTAATAATTGCAAAAATGAGCTAAGGCTGCGTCGGTGATCGCGTCGCTGCGTTCAGGGGCGGCGGCGAATAGGTCGTTAGCGGTAGCTGTTGTTGGTTTGGCATAAAGATACAATGGGAAGCATTGGCCTTTTTCAATGTTATCCAAACAAGGGATAAAATTAGTTATTAAAGTAGAAAAACCACTTCTAGCCCCAATCCCTGAGACGCAAATCACTCGATTCTCCGCCGCTGCTGTGGGGAAGAGTTGGGGCATTTGATAAATTCCCTCATTAAAAGCTCGACTAAAGTACAACCACTGCTGGGTAAAAGGCCGGTATAAACTAGCAGTGATTGCCGAAGTTTCAAAAGTAAACACTTTGCCTTTATCAAGAGGTTGTAGTAGGGTATGAGACCAACTAATCTTAGTCGGATCAAAATTGATAAAATCCTTAAGTTCAGGAATATCAACACCGGCAGCGCGCACCGCAGCCCAGCGTGCCACCTCTGCGTTATAAAATGCTATCATGCGCTGCATATTGGAGGCAACTACTACTTTATCCGCATTATAACACCAAGCGTCGCGATTAGTCTTAACCCCTGAGGAATAGTTCGCAAATATT
>JXSN01000073.1 GCA_001276605.1 Achromatium sp. WMS2 | reverse complement strand
GAAACTACCTTTGCTGAATACGACGCCTTTTGTGAGGCCACGGGACGGGCTAAGCCTGATGATAGAGGCTGGGGTCGGGGTAATAGACCAGTTATTAATGTAACTTGGGATGATGCGGTAGCCTATACTAAATGGTTATCGCAACAAACTGGTAAGGATTATCGGTTGCCGACTGAGGCGCAATGGGAATATGCTGCGCGAGCAGGTTCCACTAGTCGTTATTTCTTTGGTGATGATGCTAATAGGTTGGGGGATTATGCCTGGTATTATGATAATTCTAATAGTAAAACGCATCCGGTAGGGCAGAAGCAGCCTAATGCCTGGGGATTATATGATACTGCGGGTAATGTGTGGGAATGGACGCAGGATCGTTGGCACGGTGACTATAATGGTGCTCCTACCGATGGCTCTGCCCGGGAAAGTGGGAATAGTACAAGTAGAGTATTGCGGGGCGGCTCTTGGCTCTACAGCGGCAACTCCTGTCGCGCAGCGTATCGCAGCAGCCTCGAGCATGGCTACTCCTACAACGATTGGGGTTTCCGCGTTGCTTGCTTTTTGGGCTAGAACTGTGTATGCCTTTGTGCTTTTAGTCTTTTACCCTTGCCGTTGACTTTGCCGTTGCCGCTGCCGTTTTAACTCGTTTTCGGGCCGTTTAGGCCCGAAAACGGCATTTTTTGAAAGCCAGGATCGTAGGGCGGGAGAAACGCAGTGAATCCCGCCAATTATAGATTTACCCCACCTGCATAGACCTCACCCCCTGCCCCCTCTCCATTGATGGAGCGCGGTAGTACGCATTGCGTACCTTTTCAAGCTGTTCAGTTACAACAGTGAAAAAATTATAACCACCTGGAATATAGCAACGACGAAAATACGACATAGCGGATCATTTAGTTATTGTCTGCATCATGGCAAGTTACGCGATGCGTACCCTACCTGGCTAATCGTGCCTACAATCTTGGAACGTAGGAACAATGCGTAATTGTATTTATATACCGGAGTGTAGGAAAGATGTAAAATTCTTGAGAATAAACGGATCAGTTCCAAAAGGTAGCAGGTTTAGCTACCACTTTTCTTTAGCTCTCTTCAATTCTCAAATAAACTAAGGTCTGATTAAGTAACTGATAGGCCACTTCACCAAAAGTCATGGGGCCTAAAAAGGTTTCTATACGTTTGCCCTCCAACTCAGAATACAAAAAATTGAGAATACAGTTACAGCAAAAGGCTATGTTATTTAAATTGTTAGGCAATGCCGATTGAAAACTCGTCATATAATCTGACACCGGACGAGCCAGCTTGTACTCGACCCCGTCAAACACGGGGGCATAAAAACTGACCTTGCGGTTAGCTTGGTCAACAGACTGAAAACTAACATTGATCATTGCCCCGTGATAATTAGCAACCAGTGGCAGCTGAGTATCGATTTTTTGCGCCGTCAGGTATTCAGCAAGATTTACTTCTTTACCATTGATAAAGCAACTTTCAGCCTGAAAAGCCGTTTTTGGAAAAACAAAGGTGTCCCCTTGGCCTTGGGAAAAGAGATTAACTATGCCAATACGAGCGTTTAGGGTCATAGGTAAACTCGCGTGCAAGACGACGGCCTCCTGATCCGACATTGTTCTGGTTTCACCGTTAAACACCTTTGGGTTTTTATGCCCCAAATCGCTAAGATGAACGCCGCTAATCCAACCAATAATCGGATTTATAAACATACCTTCGTAACCAGGAGCATTTTGCGCATATTCAGTATGCACCTTACTCCCTGCCGGTAAAATAATGACAGAAAAACCGTTGTCCGGCGCTTCAGCGGCTACTTGCGCAAGACGGTTGGTATCGTAATTAGAGATTTTGACACTCTTAACTTCCGCCGGCAGCGAATGTACGAAAACGCGATCACGACTGATGATACCTCCGGATTCTGCCATAAAATATGGGATACTACCGCCGATCCATTTGCCTGCTGGTAGGAGCTGTAATAGAGATTCGTCACCAGCGATTAGCAGTGTTTTTCCCCCTTGGATGAGTGAACTCGTCTCAGCGACTGTCAATAATTGAGCGTGCATTGCGGATACTTGCTGGATCATACGTATTGACCCTGTTTTAATAATTGATTAATTTCGTTCTGCAGCGCCCTTTGGTTCTTATTGAAAATGGTATACAGCAGCCTTACCTTATTTTCTAGCATGGCGCCATCTGCTCCTGTTTGAGAATGTTCTTTCCATGCCCAGGATAGCAACATTTGTAGCGCAAAATCATTGGTTGTGATTTCTATCTGATGTTCAGCTAAACGCCGCCATATTGGGTGAGATGCATCATCCAGTATGTTTAAATCTACCGTAATACTTTCTTTTTCTTTTGTGTTTTTTTGTTTTCTTGGTCTCTTAGTGTTGCCAAATCCCAGTTTACTAAATAAGTCTTTGAATATCATTGCGTCGCTCCAGCTTGCAGTCAGTGATGAGACATTTTTAGGAATTCCATAGCTACTTAACTTACCACGTAATGCTTTCAGATAAGTATTGTTGCATGAACCTATCCCAATATATCGATTTTACGTGACCACCTACCTCACATCCTCCCCCTCTCCATAGACCTCACCACTTACCCCCTCGCCATCAATGGAGAGGGGGTAAAAGAACCTTCCCTGCTTACCCTTTCCAATCAAGTGAGAGGGCAAAGTAATGTGGTAGGTAGTTACGATTTTACTATGATTTATTGATAAAAGTTTCAATAAAATCAGTAAAAATTTTTATGTTGGGATAAGCTCAGTATTGCTACACTAAATTTGGAGTTCCACTGCATTGGTAATGCCTTTATGAATTTCTGTTATTCAAAATATTACGAATTGAGAGATTACGAAATTAATTATACATTAAAAACTAAATTGATTCAAAAATCGTAACTATATACCACATCACTCTGCCTTATTTAATCCCATCCCTGGCATCTGGATTCCGGCAATCCCTGCCGGAATGACGTAAGTGAGATCCCTTTAACCCCCTCTCCATCAATGGAGAGGGGCAGGTGGTGAGGTCTATTATGTTACCCTCCCTGGCTTCTGGATTCCGGCAATCCATGCCGGAATGACGGAGTAAGGTTTGTGGAGAAGAGCAAATGTGAAGTATATAGTTACAGAAATCTATTTTTTATCGTAACAACTGCTCAATGCTATCACAATCCAATATAGCTTCGGACCAAGTTTCCAACTGCTCCAAAGTAGCCGTATCCAGCTTGCAGATGCTGGCTGGTGACAACGGACCGAATTTTTTAGTAAGTTGGCGTTTGAGTAGGGTTGCTTGTCCTTCTGTTTTGCCAATTTTACGCCCTTCGGTCAAGCCAATCTCGCGGCCTTTGGCTGCGCTTTCAGCAAGGGCAGCTTCCATGCGACTGAATTCATCACGAATGAATCTTAATCGTTGTTCGTACATTAAACGCTCTTCTCTGCTAAATAGTCTCCTGGTAATATCCATTGCTCTTATTATGTCATGGTCACTTTGTAAAGTTACAGGTAACGGCAAAGCAGGGTATTTTAATTCTTTGGCATGGATGAAAAAGCTAAGCCAGCGGTCTAATGCGGTGCTGAGTTCACTGTAACCTTTTTTGAATTTTTCTAATTCTATATAGTGTAATTCCAAAAGTTTATGCTTATTGTCATCTTTACAAGTGTCCATGTTTAAAATGCAGTAGCGATTATGCACTTGCGTTGAGGTGGGAATCAGGTTGAATCCCAAAATACTGATACTAAAAGTTTTAGTTAGCTTTTGATACAAATCTCCTTGTTGTAATTGCTCATTGAGTATTGCACACCAGTAATATAAAGCACGTTTATCGTAGGCTAGATCTGAGGCCATTTGCATTTCCACATTAAACCATTGGCCATTTTGATCCTGGGCTTTTATGTCTAAAATCGATAATTTGTCTTGATAGTAATCAGATATATTGTATGGATTCTTTATAGTTACGTCGGCTATGGGAACTGGTAATTGCAAAATGGCATTTATCAGGGATATCAATAAATCCTTATTTTCTTCGCTGCCAAAAAGTTTTTTAAAAGCAAAGTCAATACAAGGATTTATAGTAATGGTCGATTCATCTTGAATAGTCATAATATTGTACCTGAGTAATTATTTACCTCACCCTGCCTTCTCTCCATAGACCTCACCCCGGCCCTCTCCATTGCTGGCGAGGGGGTTATACGTCATTCCGGCACGGATTGCCGGAATCCAAAAGTCATGGATGACAACATAGCCTCAGTAGCTCGCCACCCGCCACAGTTTGATGGTGCTACTACTACCAGAGGCTAAACTCGAGCCATCCGGGCTGAAGGCTGCCGACATTACATAATAGGACTTACGCAGGAAGTATGCTAACAATTTGATTTTATTGAGCATCATTTAAACAATGCCTCAAGCTACATGACGCCAATGCGTAAGTCCTACATAATTTGTATGGTCAGTTAAGGTCCGTAGTAGTTTAACATCTTCCAACCACCGCAGGCATTTAATTTGCTCTTGTGGGCGCCTTGGTGCTGATTCTACTTGCTGATTGAGAGATTCTGTTTCCAGACGCTTGCGGGCTAATTCCGCCTCTTGCAATTTACGTTGCAATTCTGATTGCTGGTTGCGAGATTCCTCTTGGCGCTTGCGGGCTAATTCCGCTTCCTGTTGCTGCTGGTGAATTTTAGTAGCTAAGAGCTTGGCTTCGGCCTCATGTTTTGCACTCACCGCCCGCGCTTGTGCCAATTCTTCCTGCAATTTAGCAACTATGGGATCTACAACCGAGTCCTGGCTTTCCACAGCAGCTGGTAACTGGTGCAAGATCGGCGCAAAATTTTGTAACCGCTCCTTAGGATTATCTACAATACAATCCCCAATCAGATCAACCAACACATGCTCGCCTAAATCCCGATAGTTGCGCAGCGAAGGATTGGGCACCAAAAACAAGGCTTTGCTCAAAGTTTTACCAAAAGCATACACGTCGGACCAGGGGCCAATGAGAGCCTTGATATTACCTAACTGTTCCGGGGCCGAATATTGAAAAGTACCACCGAGACTGGTTCCTAAAATAGAATGATTAACTAACCCGGACATCACGGTTTGCACCACCCGTTGCCCCGACACAGCCAATCCAAAATCGATGATTTTGATCTGCAACTTAGAATCATCAATATAAAAACACTTGAAGATGACCGACAGAATAATGTAGTATAGAATGTCACCGTGAGCGCTTCCTACTCAGATAACCACAAAGAACCAACCAATATCATCCTAAATAAAATGGATCGATAATATTATTGCTGAAAACGTTGCCCCAGAGCATTACTCAAGGCTTCACGACTGACTATATCCGTTTTAGCCGCTCGCATTGCAAAGTTAAAACAGCAACTTAAACTGGATAGTAGTTTTGAAAAAAACCATCGTGCCGCAATTATGGGCTGAAACTATCCAAACTATTGTCAAGAAATATGTCGAATTGGTGAAAAAATGAATGAGCCAATATATGTTACCAAGCCAACACTGCCGCCACTAGCTGAAGTGCTGCCATATTTGGAACAAATTTGGAATAGTAGGCAACTTACTAATCAGGGTATATTTCACCAACAATTAGAAGCCGCGCTGTGCGAATACTTGGGAATACAACACATATCTCTGTTTGCTAACGGTACCTTAGCTTTAGTGACAGCATTACAGACTTTGCGCATCACCGGAGAAGTTATAACCACGCCATTTAGTTTCGTGGCTACAGCCCACTCTTTGCTTTGGAACGGTATCACACCTGTTTTTGTGGATATTGATACCAATACATTAAATTTAGATCCTAATAAAATAGAAGCTGCGATTACACCCCGGACTTCAGCCATTTTACCTGTGCACGTCTATGGGCAACCTTGTGATATCAAACTTATTCAAGAAATTGCAAATATTTATAACTTAAAAATAATCTACGATGCAGCCCATGCTTTTGGCGTTGAAGATAATGAAGGTAGTCTTTTACAATATGGAGATTTATCGATTCTTAGTTTTCATGCTACCAAAGTTTTTACCACTTTTGAAGGCGGTGCTATAATTAGTCCAGACAAAAAAACTAAAACCCGCATTGATTACCTAAAAAATTTTGGTTTTGCCGACGAAATAACAGTTATGGCTCCTGGCATCAACGGTAAAATGAACGAGTTTCAAGCTGCCGTTGGACTTGTTCAGCTTAAATATATCGATGCTGCTTTAACTAAACGTCAGAATATTGATGCGCAATATAGGTCTATGCTAAATGGTGTAGATGGCATTCGTTGTCTAAATACCAACTATATCAAAAGGTATAATTATTCATACTTTCCAATCATTATCGAACCAAAATACCATAGTTCACGTGATGACATTTACGCCAAATTAAAATCTCAGAATATTCACGCCCGTAGATACTTTTATCCACTTATCAGTAATTTTCCCATGTATCGTAATCTACCTTCTGCAAGTTATGAAAATTTGCCGAATGCAACCAAAGCCGCTATATCAGTTTTATGTCTACCAATTTACCCTGACTTAGATCCATTTATGGTAGAAAAAATTTGCCAATCAATTCTTGAAAAGTAGCTTATGTCTAAAATTTTTTACTGGATACTAATTTTTCAGCAGCCCCAATTTACGAGTATTTAGTTTCTTGTGGGCATACAGTATTTGTCTGTGGTAATAATCCTGGAGATTTCTTAGCCAAAGCAGCAGTAAATTACGTAAAGTTAGATTATTCTAAAACAGTTGGCATTTCATCCTTAGTCAAAGAAGAAAAATTTGATGATGTAATTCCAGGTTGTAACGATTTATCGTATATTGTATGTTCCCAATTAAGTGAAATCAATCGCAATAGGTTTTTAGGTTTGGACACCCTGTTTACCACAAAAAAATATTTAACAAGGATGAGTTTAGAACATTTGCAAAAAGCATCAATTTACCAATACCAAATATTTATACACAACGGGAGATAACTGCCGACAAATTTCCGCTAATCGTAAAACCGGTGGATGCCTATAGCAGCCGCGGCGTCAATGTTGTTCATAATGATTCTGATGGTAGTAAAATACAAGATGCAGTGAGGAATGCGCAGAATTACTCGCGCTCGGGGCAGTTTATCATTGAACAATTCATTGAGGGGCAGCTATATAGCCATTCTTGTTTTATAGTTAATGGGGAAATAATTACAGATTTTATTGTAGAGGAATATTGTTCGGCGTATCCATTCGCAGTTGATACCAGCTGGGTAGCAAGCGATTTTTCACCTGAAATTTTACAGCGTCTTCGTGGAGATATTGTCAGAATGGCACGAGACGCAGTTCTAGGCTCGGGTATGTGCTTGACGGGGATTTTACTTACTAACACGGTAAACTGGAAGGCATTTGAGCGTGCAGGGCTTGGTGAGTATAAAGCGAAGGCCATTTCATGAACCTATCCCACTATTAATTTTCCTATCCATGTATAAGATACCCAAGGTAAGAAACGCATTGAAACAGACAGATATACGTTCCCAACGTACCACCAATCTGTGGTATTTCCTTTGTAACCAGGCAAACGCCCGCTCTGCTTGAAAGCGTGGTTTGTCGTTCTTTAATGGCCTTCCAGGCGGCTTTTTATCATTCCAGACTCGTTGTCGTAGTCCTTACCTTTTCTCCCATATGCAACTCCATCACTTCCTCCTTTGCCATGGGGAAAAAGAGCCATCTTACAGCCCCATATCCGACATTCCGCATACCACAAAATAACATGTTGATTTAATTAATATATTAATAAAATTTATAGAATATGAAATTAAATTTATTATTAAATATCGAAACATTGCATTGGGGTATGCGGAATGTCGGCAAATAATTATTCTATTTGGGATTTGCTATACGGTCATTTTGGGTATATACTCAGGATATAAGATTTACCTACGTCATTATACTGAAGGTTGTGACGAAACAGTTATGTTCTTCGTTCCAGAATACATTTAGAAGCCAAATTTGCTTTAAAAACTATAAAAAAGCAATTCTTGAGAGTTATATTTATGTTTTTACTAATAAAAACGCAAATTCAAGAATATCCTAGCATAACACATAACTTCAAGGACTAAAAATTATGATAAGAAAATTCATAATAAAACTGATAAGAGTTATCGCGCGTGTGCCCATAGGATCCCATCGCGTGTGCGCAATATGCAATAAAAGGTTGGGTAAATTTTTACCGTTTCGTGGCGGATCCTATTGGACTCCAAAGCTTATGCATGTTCTTGAATGCGTAGGTAGTGATGTTGATAATTTTTCCTGTCCGTGGTGCAAATCTCATGATCGAGAACGTCACTTATACTTGTATATGCGCGAATCAGGCATTCTACACAATCTCGAGGGTAAAAGAGTTTTGCATTTTGCTCCGGAATTACAATTAGCCAATATTATTCAAAAAGCTAATCCTGCTGCATACATACAATGTGACCTTCATCCAGCAAGTTCTAACATAACTTTTGCTGATATAACATGCATGCCATTTCCCGATGAATCATTTGATCTTCTGATTGCAAACCATGTACTAGAACATGTTTCAAATGCAGATAAAGCTCTCAGCGAGATAGTGCGGGTATTGCGAGCAGGTGGTAACGCAATTTTACAGACTCCGTTTAGCAAAGTACTGACTAAAACATGGGAAGATCCAGGAATTAATACTGAAATACAGCGTTTTTATACTTTTGGCCAAGAAGACCATGTGCGCCTATTTGGAATTGACATATTTGAAACCTTTACCAAGCATGGATTAAAATCTTTAGTGCGTTCTCATGACGATTTACTTTCCAAGTTTTCATCTAAAATTTATGGAGTAAATTCGCATGAACCATTTTTTTTATTCGTAAAATTATAGTAACTACCTACCACATCACTCTGCCTTTTCACTTGATCGGAAAGGGTAGGCAAGGAAATTTCTATTAACCCCTCTCCATTTATTTGGACTCGAGAATCCAGTTTTTAAAATTTGACAGAATATGCTAGAATAAGTTAGCTTGAAACAGGAGAAATTCCCGTGTTTTTTATCGCCCCATTACCATTCATTGAAACACATATTGATGCACTGAATATGGAGATTCAAGCTCAGTTACCAGGGTGAAAATTAACAATAACTCAACAGATTTGGCTTAATATGTGCTTGACGGGGATTTTACTTACTAACACGGTAAACTGGAAAGCATTTGAGCGTGCAGGGCTTGGTGAGTATAAAGCGAAGGCCATTTCATGGATGTTTCGGTACTCAAAGTTACTTTGGGATAGCTTGTTGCAAGTTAGTCTATCCCTGGTTTTGCGTCGACTTGGGGTTATGGAAGGCACGATAGTAATTGATAACACTGATCATCAAAGATCCAAACCTACGAAGCATATTTGGGGAACGCATAAGATTTTTGATAAAAAAACTGGTGGTTATTTCAACGGTTAAAGTATCTTATTTTTGCTATTGGTTACGCCAAAGATAACTATTCCAGAGTGAGTTTAGGTATGATGATTTACCAAATAATTATTTGGGTTTACCTTTGTCAATATTTTCTTTAAAAATAAATGCCAACCCACAGATAATATCCGTTATATCAATAAGTGAACAGATTCGGGGTTTAAACGCTTACCACCTATCACTTTCATCCGGGAGACTTAAAAGCAGCAAAAATTGATAAACCAAATTTTGGTAGAGGATTACCCATTTCGGCACAGCGCAGAAGTTTTCTCAAACCTCGCTGGAACCATGATAGGCAAGAACGGACCAACTTATTGAAGACCCAGTGTTCAGGATCTTGTTGTTTGT
>JXSN01000714.1 GCA_001276605.1 Achromatium sp. WMS2 | reverse complement strand
ATTGTATGGCTTGATTGCTGGTGAGGAGTTCTTCCATATTGGCGGTGGTTAGTACGCCCCAGTTTAGTCCTGGTATGGATATGGGTTGGTGTACTATTAGTTCTAGTAACCCAGTGGAGCCTAGGCTTACATCGTAGCCGGTTTCTGCTTTTTCTAGGGTGTTACGAGCGGTTTTGTGGGTATAGACATCGCCAATTTGGCCGGTTTTGACAATACGATCGCTGCGTAAGCTAATAATTCCATCTTTGCCACGCCCTACTATGAAGCTTTCGGATAATTTTCCTAGGCCAATACGGTTTTGGGCGATGGTGTTGAGTGCGGTTCTGGATATCTGGAGGGCTACGACTCCTGCTAGGGTGCCATCGGGACGAAGGATGGGGGTGCCTATGAATAGGGCCATGCCTTTGGAGGGTTCGTAGTAGGAGAAGTCTTCTATGGCGGTGCCATTTTGAGCTTTGGTGAAGAGACGGGCTAGTCCGCTGTCACGTAGGTTGCCGGTGATGAGGTTGGCTCCGAGGTCAGATTCTTTGAGTAGGGTGTAGACGATGTCTCCAGTGGCGTTGATTAGGAAGATATCGTAGAATTCGAAGCTTTTTTGGAAGCTTTTGAATCCAGATTCGCGTTCGTTGACTATGGCTTTATATTCGGGGCTATTTAGTCCACGTTCAAAGACGGTGGAGAAGGCCTCTAGTC
>JXSN01000712.1 GCA_001276605.1 Achromatium sp. WMS2 | reverse complement strand
ATCGTTTAATATTTCAAGCAATTACAGCATTAGCCGCTGATAATCAACCATTTGACGTAATTACCCTATCCGAGCAACTAGAACGCCAGGGTTTGCTTAAATCTTCAGGTGGTTTAAATTATTTGGTTGTAATTGCCCAAGAAACACCAACGGCCGCTAATATTCTTGCTTATGCTAAAATAGTGCGGAATAACTCTATTTTACGTAATTTGATTACTGCTGGAACCGATATGGCAGCTAGCGCTTACCATCCAGCTGGGCGTGATGTGAACGAAATACTAGACACTGCCGAACGTAATGTATTTGCCATTGCAGATCAAATAACTCACGGTTCCGGTGGATTCCAAGCTATGAAAACTTTGACGGCAAAGGCCCTGGATCGTATTGATGATCTATCCGCAAATGCTGACCCTATTATTGGCCTTGCCACCGGATTTAGCGACTTTGATAAATTAACTTCTGGAGTTCAAAATGGTGACCTTATAATTATCGCAGGTCGTCCTTCTATGGGAAAAACTGCTTATGCATTAGGAATTGCATCTAATATTGCCATAAAATACGAGCGCCCAGTAGCCATATTTAGTATGGAAATGTCAGCAGAATCTTTAACTATAAGGTTAATGGCGGCTTTAGGACGTATTGAACAACAGCATTTGCGAACTGGAAGTTTGGAAAATGAGGAATGGACATTATT
>JXSN01000711.1 GCA_001276605.1 Achromatium sp. WMS2 | reverse complement strand
CAAGCACGGGGCCTAACCAAAGCCAAGGAAGTTTTGGATATTTTAAAACTATCGACTACAGAACGCCAACTTTATTCTTTGCACCAAGAGCAACTGCATTATGAAGCTAGTATGAATTTGTCATCCTACACAACTGGTAAAGAAGATGGGGTTAAACAAGGCCACAAAATTGGCTTGATTGAAGGGCGTGAAATTGGCTTGATTGAAGGTGAGGCTAGAGGTGAGGTCAAAGGGCGTGAAATTGGCAAAACAGAGGGACAAGCAGCCCTACTCAAGCGCCAACTTACTAAAAAATTTGGCCCGTTGTCACCAGCCAGCATCTGCAAACTGGATACGGCTACTGTAGAACAGTTGGAAACCTGGTCTGAGGCGATATTGGATTGTGATAGCATTGAGCAATTATTGCGGTAAAAAATCAATTTATGTAACTACTTTCCTCACCCCTGCCCCTTTTCATTTATGGTGAGCTTGATTATGTTGTCATCCCTGACATCTGGATTCCGGCAATCCATGCCGGAATGACGTAGGTAAAAATATGGCTAAGCGCAAATTAATTAGTTTTGATTGGGCCCTCAAGCGGTTATTACGCGATAAAGCAAATTTTGAAGTATTAGAAGGCTTTTTAAGCGAATTACTGTGCGATTCTATAACTATTCTTGAAGTATTAGAAAGTGAAAGCAATCAAGAACATATCA
>JXSN01000710.1 GCA_001276605.1 Achromatium sp. WMS2 | reverse complement strand
TAATGTTTCATCTATGTCTAATATAATCAGGTTGTCCATAGGGGATAGCCTATAACATAACGGTGTACTTAGGTCGATCAAGTTAGTTTACCTGAAGAACAGGATAATAAGTAGAGTATCTCTATTATCCTAAGTAAACCATCTAGGCGATTAGGTTGATTATCATGCCATTAGGATACATCTTATATTTCAAGCAATTTAGTATCTTCCCAGTTCGCTTATTAAGACATTTTGTAGACCGCAGGTGCGATTAGCGTAGCGTAATCTCACGGCCTTAATCGTTCCCATGCTCCAGCGCTCATCCTTATACACATCTTTTTCGCTGCCTCGTGTAAGCAAAGGACCGATATTCCGCAGCTGCTATATAACTTGTTAATTATTAATGATATTTATTTTTGTTATAAAAATACAAATATAATTGTTATCAAATGGTTATAATTCCTGATGCGGAATATCGGTCCTAACACTGTGTTTATAGGTGAATTCCTGCTGATTTAAAACGTGGTCGTTACCTGATGTATCCTAATGGCATGATAATCAACCTAATCGCCTAGATGGTTTACTTAGGATAATAGAGATACTCTACTTATTATCCTGTTCTTCAGGTAAACTAACTTGATCGACCTAAGTACACCGTTATGTTATAGGCTATCCCCTATGGACAACCTGATTATATTAGACATAGATGAAACATTA
>JXSN01000709.1 GCA_001276605.1 Achromatium sp. WMS2 | reverse complement strand
ACCTCCGTTACAAAAAAATAGCCTCAAGACTAAAAAGGTCAAAAACTGACAAAATTTGTCACTTTTTGCCCCAGAGCGTCAGGTCAAATATTCAAGAGATTAACCATTCAAATACAAGTTTTTAAAATTTAATTCCTTATATATCATAAAATTAACTGCATTAACAGATATTTTTTAATGGCGCTGGCACAGGTATTGCTTTAATCTACGGCAAGGTTGACCTCAAGTTTTAGTATCAGGTCGGCCATAAGCACAGTTTGCAGCCGCTAGCTTTGGTACCACCGGGGCCAAAGGCGGAACGGATTTTATTCAGGAGCACTATCATGAAACAACAAGAATCCGGCTTTACCCTCATCGAATTGATGATTGTGGTAGCCATCATCGGTATTTTGGCCTCTATCGCCATCCCCGCATATCAAGATTATATAATCCGTACTCAGGTAACTGAAGGTTTGAATCTGGCCGCTGAGGTCAAGACCGCTGTTGCCGACTTCTATGCTGACCGTGGTGCTGTGCCATTAAAAAATATCTGTTAATGCAGTTAATTTTATGATATATAAGGAATTAAATTTTAAAAACTTGTATTTGAATGGTTAATCTCTTGAATATTTGACCTGACGCTCTGGGGCAAAAAGTGACAAATTTTGTCAGTTTTTGACCTTTTTAGTCTTGAGGCTATTTTTTTGTAACGGAGGT
>JXSN01000708.1 GCA_001276605.1 Achromatium sp. WMS2 | reverse complement strand
TAGAATCAAACAACAATTTGATCCTAACAACATTTTAAATCCTGGCAAAACGTTACCAGAGTGGCCTATTCACAGTTAGCCAGCCTAGATTAATTTTACGCATAACTATTACCACCATTGATTACAGATACGATAAATAATCACAAGTAACTACCTACTATTAGTTAGATCATCCGATAATTGATCAGTTAAAATATGGATTTTATAGTCCATAAGCTAACATTGTCCTGATTTGATTGGTAAACATCAATTACATGCTAGATAGCTACGTTTATAGAATTATAATGATCACATTAGACTAAATTTTCATTTTTAGCACAGTACGTTAGAACCCACGCACGATCAAATGTGTTAATATTAATCTCAACTCAAAACCAATAGTAACTACCTAACCCAAACATAAAAATGCTACAATAGGCCCTGATAGAACCACCGAATACCTATGCAACCGAAATATACCAAATAAGATATTGGAATAGAGCATACAGTAACTAAAATCTATATTTTAACTGATTAATTATCGGATGATCTAACTAATAGTAGGTAGTTACTTGTGATTATTTATCGTATCTGTAATCAATGGTGGTAATAGTTATGCGTAAAATTAATCTAGGCTGGCTAACTGTGAATAGGCCACTCTGGTAACGTTTTGCCAGGATTTAAAATGTTGTTAGGATCAAATTGTTGTTTGATTCTA
>JXSN01000707.1 GCA_001276605.1 Achromatium sp. WMS2 | reverse complement strand
ATAACAATACGCTGTGTGGTATCTTCCGCAAATAGATCGTAACGGCTACGCACAAAGCCCACAGGTTCCGGATATTGATATTCAGTTTCTACCCGTTCAATATTGACAGATAAATCCAGAATATCTGAGGCAAATTGCTGAAAGATATGCGGATGGCTGAATACTTTTTTGAAGATTGGGCCATATTTAAGTGGAAAGACTTCGATCATAAATTTACCTATTTTTATTGTCAGTCTGGTAGCGTATGTATCGCGTACCTAAAGGTCCGTAGGGCGGTAGAAACGCAGTGAATCCCGCCGTAACGTAGCCGCGAGGCTGAAGATCAAATTTTAAATCGTTATGTTCCAAAGCTGCGCGACCTGGTCAACCACCAGCGCCCGCTCCAGCCAGGCATCTAGGGTTGCGCCATCTGCTGCGTCAATTCGAGCTTGCACATCTTCGGATAATACACCAAATCGATGCTGTAGAATTTTACAAAGACTCGCCCGCTTGCCTTGCATCTCGCCTTCTTCACGTCCTTGCTTAGCGCCAGCGGCAAAGCTTTGGGTTATAAAATCATGCTTAGCAATTTCCCATACGGCGTCGTTTTTAATTTCGGCTAACAACTCTGGGCTAATGGAGGCGTGGTGGATTTGGCTAATAATATCGCGGAATAACGGCCGTTCATATCTAGATTCATCCATTTTTCCATCCAGGGA
>JXSN01000706.1 GCA_001276605.1 Achromatium sp. WMS2 | reverse complement strand
TCTGGGACCGTATTGGGACGGTTCTGCCAATGTAAACTCTCCCGATTAGCTGCATACAGTAATTGTTCATTAATCTGTTGTATCTGCAATTCTTGGGCTTGTTGCTTAGCCTGCAATGCCTGGTGTGCGGCCAACATATCCGTCATATTTTTTTTGGCCGTATCCCCACACACAACTTCCATCGCTGGGTAAAATCTGGTGCATACAATCCATATTGGGGTTGTGTAAAGGGTGGTTTGCTGGATTTTTCCGATTTGGTGAAAACTGCAAATGAATGAACGTGGGATAACATTTCGATCTTGAAAAGGTACGCGATGCGTACCCTACTGGCTCTAGGTACGCGATGCGTACCCTACTGGCTCTAGTTCTCATATATTATTGGTACGCAAGGCAAATTAGCACATGAAGCGCTAATGGGCAACAAATAGCAGGAAACTTAGCACATGATCGAGTCTATTATAACTATCGGCACCTTGGCCTATAAGGGCTTGGAGATATACGGTAATTTTAAAACAGCTATGGAAGTTGTGTGTGGGGATACGGCCAAAAAAAATATGACGGATATGTTGGCCGCACACCAGGCATTGCAGGCTAAGCAACAAGCCCAAGAATTGCAGATACAACAGATTAATGAACAATTACTGTATGCAGCTAATCGGGAGAGTTTACATTGGCAGAACCGTCCCAATACGGTCCCAGA
>JXSN01000705.1 GCA_001276605.1 Achromatium sp. WMS2 | reverse complement strand
CTATCGCATGCGTCTGTTAGGTGCAGAAGTCGTACCAGTGCGCTCCGGTTCTCGTACCCTCAAAGATGCCCTCAATGAGGCCATGCGCGATTGGGTGACCCATGTGGACACCACATTCTATATTATCGGTACCGTAGCCGGCCCCCATCCCTATCCCTTTATGGTTCGAGAATTTCAGACCGCGATCTTTCAGCCAGGCATGTTCCGGACCGACCCCGGGATAGTCTAGTCCCGCAGAGATCGAATGGGTTTCTTGGATTTGACCATTGGCGTCTGCCATCAGATAGGTGCGATTACCATGCAGGACTCCAGGGCGTCCTGTGGCAAGGGGGGCGGCATGACGTCCTGTCGCTAGCCCTTCTCCTGCGGCTTCGACACCGTACATGTGTACCTGTTCATCGGCGAGGAAGGGATGGAAGAGACCGATGGCATTGGATCCGCCACCGACACAGGCAACCAGGGCATCGGGAAGTCGTCCAGTCTGTTCTAAGACCTGTGCCCGAGCTTCACGACCGATCACGGTCTGAAATTCTCGAACCATAAAGGGATAGGGATGGGGGCCGGCTACGGTACCGATAATATAGAATGTGGTGTCCACATGGGTCACCCAATCGCGCATGGCCTCATTGAGGGCATCTTTGAGGGTACGAGAACCGGAGCGCACTGGTACGACTTCTGCACCTAACAGACGCATGCGATAG
>JXSN01000072.1 GCA_001276605.1 Achromatium sp. WMS2 | reverse complement strand
GCCAAAGTCTTCGCCTGGTCCCTCTTTTAGAACCTTGCCAAATTCTCTCCAGAATGTTTGGTATTTATCGGCATCATCTTTAGCCATATCCTCCAACAGGGACAGGACACGTTTGACGTTCGCACTGCGGATGTTAGCTATCTTCTTATTATACTGTAAAATTTCGCGGGATACATTTAGCGGTAAATCACTGGAATCTATCACGCCTTTTACAAAGCGCAAATAGCGAGGCATCAATTGTTCCGCTTCATCCAGCACAAAGACACGTTTGACGTATAACTTTATCCCATGCTTCTGCTCACGATCCCACATATCCCAGGGGGCACGGCTGGGGATATACAACAGCGCGTTGTATTCGTTACTACCTTCTACTCGGTTATGGGCCCAGGCTAGGGGTTCCTCAAAATCGTGGGATAAATGCTTATAAAATTCTTTGTATTCTTCATCGGTGACATCGGATTTATTCCGTAACCATAGTGCAGTGCCGGTATTGACCCGTTCCCATTCGGGAGCTTTTGACGCCGCGTCTTCACCATAGTGTTCCTTTAACATTTCAACTGGAATAGCAATGTTGTCAGAAAACTTGGTGATAATAGAGCGCAATTTCCATGCATCTAGAAACTCCTTTTCATCCTCCCTGAGATACAGGGTAATATCAGTACCCCGGTCAGCTTTATCTATGGTTTCTACCGTATAACTGCTTTGGCCTGTAGATTCCCAACGCACGCCATGACTTGGTTCCAAACCAGCCCGTCTCGAAGTTACCACTACTCGATCAGCTACTATGAATGAGGAATAAAAACCCACTCCAAACTGTCCAATGAGCTGACTGTCCTTGGCTTGGTCGCCACTAATTTTTTCCAAAAAGGCCCTAGTACCAGAATTGGCTATGGTTCCGATTAATTCGGATATTTCGTGACGACTCATGCCAATACCATTGTCGGATACGGTAATGGTACCGGCATCTGGATCGGTGCTAATTCGAATACGTAGGTTGGGAGATCCCTCAAACAAAGCATCGTCGGTTAGGGCTTCGAAGCGTAGCTTTTCCGCAGCATCTGAAGCATTAGATATCAGCTCACGTAAAAAAATCTCTTTATTTGAGTATAAAGACCGTATTACCAGGTTAAGCACCTGGCTAACCTCGGCCTGAAATTTTAAGGTTTCTGAATGCGCTTCAACGGTCATAAATATAGCAACTCCTTGATAATTATAAATAATATGTTAGGTTAAACCCTGTCATAATCTGGCTAAACGACTAGTCACTACAATACAATTCGTATACACTGGTGATAGATGCCCAAAATCACACGGTAACAAGTGCCATTAAAGCATAATACAATAGCAATTCTTGTTACCAGATAGTGGTTTTATCTTGAATATTACCACTTCTTAGATTTGGATATAGGGAACCGAATTTTAGGCATAAACACTTCTAGGCTTGGCATCTCTATCTATAGGCATTGGTACTGTCTTTCAAGGTTTGAGTACGAAAAATATCTATAGTTCTCTATTAACATTAAGATTAATTGTCAATTTAGTTTATAGCTGACTCCAAATATATTGGATAAAGTATGCTATAAATTTTACGGTGCGGGATGCATGGCTGAATTAAATGGCATTCAGGTAAATTTTATTTATCGCTGTAACCCATGGGTTTACACCAGAATAATAGCAGTCTAGGCAGAATAAACTTGACATTTGGTATGTGCATGAATAATATTGATATAAACACATTAAAAACCGTTTTAATCCTCTGTACGGGTAATTCCTGTCGCTCACAAATGGCAGAAGCCTTGCTTAATCATGATTTAACTGGTCAAGTACGGGCTATTTCCGCAGGTACGCATCCGCAGTCTAGGATTGCCGCAGGTGCGATTCAGGCTTTAGAAAATATCGGACTATCTGCGGATGGACTTTATCCTAAAGATGTAGATATCGTACTTAATGAAGCGATTGATCTAGTCATCACTGTTTGTGATAATGCTAAGGAAAGTTGTCCAATATTTCCCAGACCAATACGCCAGATTCATTTACCATTCCATGATCCACATGGTGAACCCCTAGAATCTTTCATCCGAGTCCGTGACGAAATACGCACAAAACTCATACCGATGGTGATTGAAGAGTTAGGGCTTAATTCCAACGACCAAGGAGTACATGATGTCAGCTCAATGTGAGATTGCGATAAAGCAGGCAACTGGCGATCCAATGAATATTTTTGAGCGCTGGCTAACACTCTGGGTATTCCTGTGCATTCTTGTAGGTATTGGACTGGGGCAATTTTTTCCGACTTCCTTTCAATTTCTGGGTAAATTAGAAGTGGCCCAAGTTAATATTCCGGTGGGATTACTGATTTGGGTTATGATTATACCAATGCTTATGAAGATTGACTTCGGAGCACTTAATCAGGTGCGCTCGCATTGGAAGGGAATCAGCGTTACCCTATTTGTAAACTGGGCAATCAAGCCGTTTTCGATGGCCCTGTTGGCTTGGGTATTTATTCAAGGTTTTTTCAGACCATTACTTCCAGCTGAGCAGCTCGATAGCTACGTGGCTGGGCTTATACTTTTAGCAGCTGCTCCGTGCACTGCCATGGTCTTCGTGTGGAGTAGACTCACTGGTGGCAATCCCTACTTTACTCTATCCCAGGTTGCTCTCAATGATATCATTATGATCTTCGCTTTTGCACCTATTGTTGGTTTACTGCTTGGTCTTTCGTCAATTATCGTACCCTGGAGCACCTTACTTATTTCAGTAGTATTATACATTATTATACCTGTCATCCTGGCCCAAATTTGGCGGAGTTATTTGCTCAAACAAGACCAAACACGCCTCGATACAACTTTAGGTTGGTTAGGAAATTCTTCTATTGTGGCTTTACTTGTAACCTTGGTATTGTTATTTGCCTTTCAGGGACAAGCGATTATTGAACAACCTTTCATTATTTTACTCTTGGCTATACCCATTCTAATCCAGGTATTTTTTAATTCTGCCTTGGCCTATTGGCTTAACCGTATAGTTGGTGAACAGCATAGTGTGGCTGGTCCTTCAGCACTAATTGGGGCCTCAAACTTTTTTGAGCTTGCAGTAGCCGCGGCTATTTCGTTGTATGGCTTTGAATCTGGGGCTGCATTGGCTACAGTGGTTGGGGTATTGATCGAAGTGCCTGTGATGCTATTGGTGGTATGGGTTGTAAATCGGACCCGGGGTTGGTACGAGCATTGTGAAGCTATTGCATAATAGACAAATAATTGATATTAATTGAATAATAATTACCTGGTAATGTGCAATTGATAAGGAGTTCTTATAATGACGAGAAAGATATTAATAGCATTGCTTGCTTCTGGTCTGTTTTCTGCAACAGTACATGCCACAGGCAGTTGGTGTGCATACCCCAAGCAAACTAGAGATGGATTTGTGAATATTCGTAAAGGTCCGGGTAATAATTATCCAATAGTATTAAGAGTAAGGGCATCTGACCAATTATCAATTGAAACCTGCGATCAAGCAAATAGATGGTGTTTTGTTGATAATGCACGGAACATGAGTAGACCAGGTTGGATACATAGCGGCTATATAATTCCACAAAAAGACAATTGCGGTTGGTATGACGAATAGCTAAAACAGTTATGCAATAAATTAAAACAGCCCTTGATTAAGCTTCTGATATAGCTCAAATAATAGTGCTACACGATCACTATCTCCTGCAAATTCCTTAGCGCCGCAGTATGCCGCGTCTACGGCTAAATCCAGCTTATGGTGAGCTTGCCGTAAATCTTGGGGCATGGTGATAGGATCATACAGATGGGCTAATGTAGACCCCGGATGCCTGGTTCTAACATCCAATACCAACTGCGCCGCTGTTGTGATAGCTTCCTGGTGTTTATCATTTGAATCTGGCCATGGGAAATTATTATACACAATAGTTGTGGAATAGCGGTAGCTCATTTCCAAGCGTCCAGCTACGGCTCGCATCCACGCCATATGCATGGCTGATTCTAAAACCCCAAACTCATACACAGTGGCACCTGGGATCATTTGGTTGGCATCAGTAGAAATCGTATTACTGTTGATGAAGCCTATGGGAATATATGGGCGTCGTTCTGAAGATACCCGTGGCACCAAAATGTAGTGTCCTGTTGACGGCTGACGATTTTCAGAAAATAAAAATGGGGTATCAGCCAGCTTAACTGTGGTCTCAGCACGACTAGATAAACGCATTTTCTTGACAGCTGTTACCCGTTTCGTTACCTCCGGCATGGCATGCAATTCTTCGGGATCAATTCCTACCAACCATAGACACCAGCGTTCTTTGCCATTGATAAATTCTTCAGCTCCCAGTAATGGTCTAATCCAGGGAGCTGCCTGTGGCTCTTTGGCCAATAATTCAGCTTTATCCGCAGTGGATAACAATAAATGGCCGCCGTCAATTGGCTTATTCCCATATAACATGGGTCTAACTTTGCATATTGGAGTAGCTCTAGCCTCGATAATGACGGATGGTGCTGCTATTAAATATGGGTTAATATAGTCAACGAGTTTAGAACTAGGACTGAATTGTGGTGTTGTATATTCAAATAGGTATTTAACCGTAATATCCTGAACCCCGAAGCCAATTATTATACAATGCACCGCTGCTTTTCCGGCAGCCTCACTAGTCCACTGAAAGGTTTGATGGGCAAACTGAATTATTACCCCTTGCGCCAATAAATCTGGCCATAAGGCACCCACTTGTTCCCCTTGAGTAATGCTATTAGTAGAAACGAAAGCGCAGCGGGTACTGGGGGTGATTAGCATGTATTCAGTAGCCTTGCGATACCAGCATGCGACATAGTCCAAAGAACGACATTTTTTGGATCCTTTAAAAATCAAATCCATATCTGTATTCTGTTCTTTACTGCGGTTAGTTTTACCTACAAACGGCGGGTTACCTAGGATAAAATCCACATTTTGGCATATAGTACGCCAGTTTAGGCGTAATGCATTACCGTGTATAATAGTTGCGGTTTTTTTAAACTGCGCTTCATGGTTATGTATTCCAAGTTGTTCTGCAAGCAATAAATTTAGCTGCTGGTCCATTATCCATAATGCAAGACGAGCAATTTGTACTGGAAATTCTTCCTGCTCAATACCATGAAATTGAGCTGCGTTACAGAGAATAGTTAAGTTATCTAAATCTATTGATTTATAGAGAGTTCTTAGAATATCCAGTTCTAATAATCGCAATTCACGATAAGCAATAACTAAAAAATTGCCACAACCGCACGCTGGATCTAAAAATTTTAGGTTGGATAGTTTGGCTTGCAAGGCCAATAATTGCTTGGGATTGGTTTGTGCACGCTTAAATTCAGTCCATAAATCATCTAGAAACAGGGGGCCAATCAGTTTAAAAATATTAGCTTCAGCGGTATAATGCGTTCCAGATTGTCTCCGCTCTTTGGATTGCATAACTGATTGAAATAATGAACCAAAAATAGTAGGTGAGACACAACTCCAATCCAAATCTACAGCTTTTAGCAGTATATCACGAATTTTGACATTAAAATCTACTATTGGTAATTGTTTCGTAAAAATTTGGCTGTTAACATATTGAAAAAATTTTGATGGTTTAAGGCTTTGTTCCTCAGAAATACTTAACGCTTGAAATAATTCACACAATTTAGGTGCTAAATCATTCCCATCTGTAGCAGTATGAATTTCCAGCCAATTATGAAACATACCGCGTTGGATCAAAATACCAGTATGGTCAGCAAAGAGGCAAAACATTAGGCGCACTAGATATAACTCTAAAATGCGTCCGAAATAACCAACGTCAAGCATGGCGTCACGCAATAACTCTAGGTATTCATGAGCTTGGGTGTTGATGAAAGCGTATTGATTATAATTTAGCTTTTTTGGATAATCCTGAAATCCATATGGTGGCTTCATGGGCATTGATTAATCGGTAAAAAAGCATTATAAAGTGGAGAAACCGCCAAATAGTACCCAGATGATTTGACGTTTTTTAAAGGATGGGGCAAGATTACAAAACAGTGGTGGGGGAGAAATATGCTTCCCCCACATATTCAGTTTGATTGGTATGTCTTAGCTGTATATTAGGTCGTTATTACAAATAGTTACGTGTTTTTGAGTGTACAACTAACTTATTCGTCGCCTGGATTGGTTGAGGTTGCCGTCTCCGGTGCCATCCAAATATTGGCCTTGCTGCGTAGATACTCCAGGGTGGCAGTATAATATGCAGCCCCTTGGGCCTGGGTTATGCGTTGACTTTCGCGATTGCGTTCTGGTTCGGGTGTAGAATCCAAAACACCATCAGTAATGGCCCTTAGCACAACTACAGCAATGTTATCGGGAACTGAGACCACATTTACACTAACTTTAGGGACGGTTGCCGGTGGCATCTCAAAGGCAGTGCTAAGTATTTTAGCTGGCAAATTAGCACTTGAGCCGCTGCTCTTTACCAATCCCGAGTCCACAATCTTATATTTGCCAGCTATTTTATCCAGGGCTTGACCGTTACGCAGTTGCTCAGCTAGGGTCTGCGCTTGTTTTAAGGCTGCAGCCTGGGCCCGTTGTTGCTGGATTTTAGTTGTAATCTCTGCTTTAACCTCAGCGAGGGGCTTGACATTGGCGTCACGATGTTCCACGGTGCGGATTACCACTGCTTGCTGTTTTTGACCTTCAATTACCTCGACCAATTCGCTATTATTGCCGGCAATAACTTCAGGACTAAATGCGAAATTAGTTACTTTGCGGTCAGCTAATACACCAGTGCCACCAGTTTTAGTAATCCAAGTGCTGTGTTGTATGGTTAAACCTAGGGCCTGGGCCGCAGGTTCTAGGCTATCGGGATGTTCATAGGTTAAATTGCCAAGTCGCTCGGCCAGTTGGATGTAATTGCGAGTTGCCTCTTCCGTTTTAGCAACAGCAGCTAGGGTATCACGCACTTGGGCAAAGGGTTTGACGTGTTCAGGCTCAATCTTGGTTACCTCTATCAGGTGAAATCCAAAAGCGCTGCGTACCGGTTCACTTAACGTATTAATTGGCAAGTCAAAGGAGGCGCGTTCGAATTCTGGATCCATTATGCCTTTCGCCACCATGCCCAGATTGCCACCTTGGGGAGCACTACCCGGATCTGCTGAGGCCTCTTTAGCTACTGTGGCAAAATCCTCGCCATTTACTATACGTTGTCTTAGCTCCTGAATGCGTTGGCGTGCAGCCTGCTCAACCTCTGGTTTAGCCTGGGGGCGTAGCTCTACCAATATGTGTCTGATTTGGCGTTGCTCGGGGGTTTTATACTGATCTATATGTTCTTGATATAATCTCTGTAATTCAGCTTCATCAATCTTGGTTGCGGCATGGCTTTGAGTTGAATCTAGGACCAGATAGTCGACTTTGACCTGTTCGGGATTGGTAAAATCTGACTGATGTTGCTTGTAATAAGTATCTAGCTCTTGATCAGTTACCGCAGCTTCGGTTGTGAAATCGGCAACTGGTAACAGAAAGTATTCGAAGCGACGTTGTTGCTGGCCTAGGCGTACCACTTCAGCAAGTTCATGCTTAGTAGCAAATTCACTATTAGTTATGGCATTGTGAAATTGCTCTTTGATTAAGGCCGCACGCACGCTTTGCTCGTAGCTCGCTGGTACTATGCGCTGTGAGGCTAGAAGTTGGTCGTACCGTTCCTTGCTAAACTTACCATTGTCATGGAATACTTCAGTACTCATTATGGCGGTGCGCACCTGAGCATCACCTATCCGTAACCCCATGTTTAGGGTATTATCCATGGTAAGTTGATTGGAAATCATGTCGTTAAGGATATTGTCACGCAGGACCGCAAAATTAAATAGATCAGGTTGATAATTGGGACCTAGGCGGTCGCGCAACATGTTTTGAGTTTGTTGCACTTGCCTACGTAAATCATTGTCAGATATGTCGTGACCATTTACTTTGGCAACAACTTTATCCTCTTTTATTTTAGTGTATTCCTGTATTCCCCACAGTGTAAAAGGTACGCTAATTAGGATTACGATTGCCCAGGCAAACCAACCTTGAGCTCGTTCTCTTATGGCTTGCAGCATATGCCTTAGATCCTTGGATTTTTTGGTATAGCACAAAAAAAACGGGGTATCCGTTTGGATACCCCGACCTGATGATATGGCGGAGTGGACGGGGCTCGAACCCGCGACCCCCGGCGTGACAGGCCGGTATTCTAACCAACTGAACTACCACTCCGTACTAAATGTATTAAACTTGCGTTGGTGGGTGCTGCAGGGTTCGAACCTACGACCCTCGCCTTGTAAGGGCGATGCTCTACCAACTGAGCTAAGCACCCATCTGGTCTACCAACTATAGATACAGAATACACCAGCCATAATTGTGAACGCAATAGGTTCTTTTAATTTAATTTTAAATTGATGCAAAAATTTTTATAACTCATCGTCTGGACTTGGGTCATTAACTGCGTCCTTTAGGGTCTTACCAGCTCTAAATGATGGCACCCTAGACGCAGCAATTTCCAATGGTTTGCCGGTTTTAGGGTTGCGTCCAGTGCGTGCTGCTCGCTCCTTAACCAAAAATGTTCCGAACCCAATTAGAGAAACCGAGTCTCCATCCTGTAAGGCCTTGGTAATAGCTTTGGTCATACCATCTAGGGCTTGACTAGCTGTGGCCTTAGAGATATTTGCCGTTTCAGCCACGGCGTTAATCAATTCCGCTTTATTCATCTCTGGTTATTTCCCCTTGTGCATAATCTGGTTTCACTACCACCTAATGGAGCGGCCTGGTAAATATCTGGCGTGGAGCGATTGGACAGTATTTATACCGATCCGCTTTGGATCTTGTCAAGCTAGCGATTTAAAAAAAACCGAACCCATTATAAAAGTATTGTACCATCAATTTTATGCAACCAGTTCGGGCTTTCTACCTGTACCCATAGGCGTTTGGCATTAGACAGTTGTTCGCATACTACCTTGATATGTAGCTCCGCGTCCTCAGGAAGTGCGGCTAGGTTTTGTTCACGTTCACGACAATTAATGGTTATATCTTGAGATTTTGTAACAGTTTGGGCAACTGTGGACTTGGAAGCTAAGAAGGCATCATAGTTATCTATGGCTTTATCGTAAATACTGGTAAGAAGATTAAAAACCCTATGATTATCGAAGTTGTTGTCCTCTAGTTCGCGAATCTGGCTGATTAAAATTGGAACTGGATCGATCCTAAGTAAGCGAGGGCGGCCGCGCAACAAGATACTCGTTTGCCAATGTACTGCGTCAAGATCGTGAGTCATTGGTAATTCACAGGTATTTTGAGTGGTTGTATTAGCAAATACTTCAGGAATGCATGGGATTTCAACTAGGCTAATATCATCAGTTTGCGGAATATCAATGCAGAAATCGTCCATAGCCTTTCCCACTGTTTCTAGCAGATTCGATTTTCCAGCTGCCAATTTAATAGCAGCCTCGACTCCTTCCTGTCCAAAAAGGCTGCCAATTGAGGACTTGGCCTCGGTTACCCCATCGCTAACTAGCAGTACGCGCCAGCCTGGCTGTATTTTTACTTGCTGATATCCTGAAAGCATGTCTTGCCAAGGTAATATTCCCAAAGGAACCAAGCTTGCGGGCAAATATTGCTTGATATTACCAAGTTGATCAATCACAAAGCCATCTGGCAAGCCACTGTTAAATACCTGAACGTATTCTAAATTTCTATGAATTTGCACAAAGGTAGCCGCAAGGAACATGCCTGCTGGTAGTAAATTGTGTAACTCCTCGTTCATAGTAGCCAAGATTCGCTCTGGTGCAAATCCCTTATCAGTCATCGCACGGAATACGGCAGCCATAGGTAATGCACCCAGAGCAGCTGAGAGGCCGTGTCCTGTAAAATCACCTAGTAAAACATTGAGGTCGCCAG
>JXSN01000704.1 GCA_001276605.1 Achromatium sp. WMS2 | reverse complement strand
TTGGAGTTGTACGATAAGTTTTTTCGGTCGGCTTTTCCACGCTTGACAGAAAAGTTGGGGATTGTGTATACACCGGTGGAGGTGGTGGATTTTATCATTCGTGGGGTGGATCAGTTGTTGCATCAGGAGTTTGGGTATGGATTGGAGGCGGAACATGTGCATATTTTGGATCCGTTTACTGGCACCGGGACTTTTGTGGTGCGATTGCTGCAGAGTGGGTTGATTGCGCCGGCGCAGTTGAAGCGTAAGTATCAGTATGAGTTGCATGCCAATGAGATTGTGTTGTTGGCGTATTATATTGCGGCGATTAATATTGAGTCGGCGTATCATGAGCAGCTGGCTGGGGAGTATGCGTCTTTTCCTGGGGTGTGTTTGACGGATACTTTTGAGCAGGGGGTGGGGGATGGGAGTACGGGGCAGCAGCAGTTGGATACGGGGGTGTTGGCGATTAATAGTGGGCGGATTATGGAGCAAAATAAGCAAGCAATTCAGGTGATTATTGGCAATCCGCCGTATTCTGCGGGGCAAAATAATGCCAATGATAACAATCAGAACACAGCTTACCCTGCTTTGGATCAGCGGATTATGGATACTTATGTGGCTAGGTCCAGTGCTACGAATAAGAATGCGTTGTATGATAGTTATATTCGGGCTATGCGCTGGGCTTCAGATCGGATCGGCGAACGGGGGATTATCGGGTT
>JXSN01000703.1 GCA_001276605.1 Achromatium sp. WMS2 | reverse complement strand
TTACATCGCACCCTCTGCTGATCTTATTAGTCAAGAACAAGCTGAAATGCTTGCTAACCAAAAAGTTGAAGAGTTAGCACCGTTACGAATCGAGTTGATTCAACTTAATTATGCCAAAGCCTCTGACATTCAAGCTGTACTGAAGAGTGCCTCAGCAGCACCTGCTAAAACAGCTGATCCTACATCCCGCGACGCTAACAAACCAAATCCCGCAGCTAACACGCAAAACAATAACGAACAGTTACTATCTGCACGCGGTCAGGTTACAGTATATGAGCAAACCAATAGTTTACTGATTCAAGATACAGCAGACAGGTTAGAACAGGTACGTGCGATAATTGCCAAACTTGATGTTCCGTCACAACAAGTTTTGATAGAATCCCGGATAGTCATCGCCAATAATAGCTTTTCTAGAGACCTGGGAGTACGCTTTGGTTTAAGCGGCACCAGGGAAATTGCCAATAATAATTGGATTACTACTGCTGGTGGTCTTGGAGGTTATTTGGATAACACAGCAGATATAGGATCAGCTGTTTTAGCAGGTGCTGCTGAGGCACTCTTCAGTACAGCTTGAATGTCAGAGGCTTTGGCATAATTAAGTTGAATCAACTCGATTCGTAACGGTGCTAACTCTTCAACTTTTTGGTTAGCAAGCATTTCAGCTTGTTCTTGACTAATAAGATCAGCAGAGGGTGCGATGTAA
>JXSN01000702.1 GCA_001276605.1 Achromatium sp. WMS2 | reverse complement strand
GCATAGCAACGTTATCACCAAAGCAGTATTCCCCCTTGCCCCCCGCTCGGCAAGCATACTCCCATTCCGCCTCCGTTGGCAACCGATATTTTTGCCCGGTCTGCTGGGTTAACCATTGACAATAAGCTTGGGCATCATCCCAATTGACATTAATTACTGGCCGCCGCCCTCGGCCCCAACCCTGATCACTTGGTAACGTACGCTTAGTCGCAGCACAGAAAGCATCATACTCTTCAAAAGTAACCTGGTACTTACCAATGGCAAAGGCATAATTTATAATTACCTCATGGATGGGTTTTTCATCATCATACCCATTACCCCCCATCAAAAACCGCCCACGTTGCAATACTACCAATTCCGGGACTGGAAACTTTGGTTGCACCAGTTGCGGGGCCGGAGCAGGGGTGACAATCTCAATCCGTGGCGTGACCACAGCAATTGCGGGCTGGGCCGCTGCCACTGGCACCGCAGCAATATTTAGCAATTCTAACATTGCCCCTGCATCCTGCGGCCGATCCTCACGAGGTTCAAAAATACAAGATTCCAACAACTCTTTGCCCAATTTGGGAATCTCTAATTTCTTTATGTCTCTAGGATATCCCGGTACTAGGGTCAAAGACCCAACCATCATCTGCCACAAAATTACCCCTAATGCAAACACATCATCACTTGCATGTGAATCCTTACCCTCCCTCTGCTCAATCGA
>JXSN01000701.1 GCA_001276605.1 Achromatium sp. WMS2 | reverse complement strand
CTCCTGTAGCTCTAGCCACTTACATTATTGCGAACAAGTCTTTGAGTGAGAAAAGGCCGGACTTAAAATCCTGGGCAATCAAGATGAAGGCCACAGCGGACAGGATTTTGGCACTCACCAAGGACATTGAGAAACATTTGGGAATCACGCTTGATAGGGACCCCTCAAAAGAAGTAACTCTACAATGCCATAGGCCTTTAAAGCCAGGCACCAGTAGAAAAAGCAATGTCAACCGGAACCGCCGCAAGTCCAATCCAATGGGAAAGCAGAAGTACGGTGTGCGCGTACCCCGCAATGTTAAGGAAGCAAAGAAATTGGACAAAGAAAATGGCAACACTCTTTTGCAGGATGCAATTGTAAAAGAAATCAGCGTGATTTGGTCAATGGGTACGTTCAAGCTGATGTCCAAAGTCCAGAGGAAAAACATGAAGCGGTATCAGTACACACCACTGCGTATCATTTTTGACGTGAAGCAAGACGGACATAGGAAAGCTCGTCTTGTCATTGGGGGCCATGTTGTTGATGCAACAGGCCATGATGTTTATGCCTCGAACATGAAAACTATCAGTGCTAGAGTGCTCATGCTCATAGCCATTGCAAATCAACTGGATGTCATCACTGGTGACATTGGAAATGCCTATCTCTTTGCAAAAAGTGACATGGATGTCTACGTTTCACTTGGAGAGGAATTCCATATGTACAATGCTGACATACC
>JXSN01000700.1 GCA_001276605.1 Achromatium sp. WMS2 | reverse complement strand
AAAATAGTTAAAGCGGCAATTTGTGCTGATGTTTTATATCATTTCGGCTACGAGAATAAACCCCGTAAAACTTTAGCTCAGTATTTTGCTCAAACCTTAGACCCCATTGTTCCAGTTTTGCATAAAAAAACCAATTATCAAACTCCGGTTGCTACTGCTCGGGAAGATCAATTGGAACAACAAGTAGAGTTATTAAAGCGGGAAATTCAGCGTTTACGAGAATTAGCGCAAATAGATACAGCCGACCCAATGGTGCGTTGGCATCGAATTATGGGGCAAGTGCTGGCAAGAGTTTTGCCCAATCTCAATTGGGAGCTACATTTTGAGAGAAACACCAGTGTGACACAGTTGTTGGACATCTTGATTCTTAAGCGCTCTAATTCTGAAGCAATAACTGCTCCTTTGCCTGATGGTTTATTGCCGCATGTTGATATTGGTATGTTGACTTACAAATCGCATCAAGAGTCGTTAACTGAATGGTCTATTCAAGAGTTAATAAGCCATTATGTGGGTTATCGTAAAATTTTATCTAATAATGATAATAATAACTTACCAGCAGCTGAACGGTTTCAATTGTACGCGGTAACCACAGCTTTTCCACAAGCTTTAGCCGCTTCTATGGGATTTAGTTGGCAAGCAACCGATCAGCTTGGAGTCTACAATTTAATCTTGGGTAAATTAACTATAATTGTAATAGTTACTAAGCAAATACCCAA
>JXSN01000699.1 GCA_001276605.1 Achromatium sp. WMS2 | reverse complement strand
GTGGCTCCTGGAAACTCATATTGCACTTGAATGTTAAATCTTTCTTTATCAGAATTAGGGATAGATACTACTGGTGACCTAAACGTACTATTGTGGAATACTGGATCCTTGATTAGTTGCTCTATCAACGCAGTAGCCTGTTGAGCTTCACCAGAAAAATTTGCGTAACCATTACTGTAATCTTAAGGTATCCAAACAGCCTACTATTGTGGCAAATGCCAATGATAATACTGATGCCATAAAAGCCGCTTTGGCGCGATTAGGTAGCTTTAAAGCTAAACTAATCCTAGAGATGCCGCTTACCGAGGTGTTGGTTCGTAAAGTACGGTTTCCAACGACAACTCCTGAACAACTACGTCGCACTTTAAGTCGCGAGATTTTGGTTTATGAGTTAGATCGCATAACCCCATTTCAAGCTCAGGATTTATACTATGATTTTCGCATATTGCCTATAACTAGCAAGTCTCATCTGGATGTAGAATTATCTTTAGTACGTAAACTAGCAGCTGATCAGGCTTTACAACATCTAAAAAACTTAGGTGCTACTGCTGAAGCGATACAATGGCCTGGTTCTTGGAATAATGCCAATTTGTTACCACCTAATCTGCGCCGGCAAGTTACAAATCTGAGTTTGCTTATCAACGTTACGCTTGGAATACTGGTGTTAGCAATGTTGATAGCTGTATCTATATCACCTATACTCCAGAAGCGCGCTAT
>JXSN01000698.1 GCA_001276605.1 Achromatium sp. WMS2 | reverse complement strand
TGCGAATTTGAATCTCAACCGGCATACCACTTTCAGGTCCGGCTACCGCGGTATGAATAGACTGGTAAAAATTTGCCTTTGGGGTAGCGATATAATCATCAAATTCGCCAGGTATATGCTGCCATAACCCATGTGCTATACCCAAAGCTGCATAGCAATCTGCTACCGTGTCTACTAGAACCCTGACTGCTCTCACATCAAAAATTTGATCAAAATCAACTTTTTTACGTGACATTTTACGCCAAATACTATAAATATGCTTGGGTCTACCACTAATAGATGCTTTAATCCCAGATTCAGCAAATTTATCCCTAAGTATCGATATTACCTGGCCAATGTAACGCTCACGTTCCGTACGTTTACCATCTAGTAAATTGGCTATACGTTTGTACTCTGCGGGTTCTAGGAACCGCAGACTCATATCTTCTAATTCCCACTTGATTTGCCAAATACCTAAACGGTTGGCTAATGGTGAATATATTCGCTGCGTCTCTAAAGCTAGTTGCCTTTGAATTTCGGTTGTTAAATTCTTACTAGCTCGCAGCAAGTGCAATCTACCAGCTAGAATTACCAGAATGGCGCGCGCATCTTCGACCATTCCCAGCAGCAACCTACGTAACCCCTCGAATTGATCGGTTTGAACTTTATTTGCCGAGGTTAATTGCGATATTTGCTCAGTAGTTACGGCATCTAACCGCGCCATACTGTTTACTAGCTTAC
>JXSN01000697.1 GCA_001276605.1 Achromatium sp. WMS2 | reverse complement strand
CCCAGCGGATAGCCCGAATATAGCTATCGTATAAAGATTTATTTAAGCCTGCGGTAGACTGGTCGGCATAGGTCTCAGTAATCCGCGCATCCAGATGCGGATATTCGACATTAGCATTATTATCATTAGCGCTTCTTTGGCCCGCGGAATACGGCGGATTGCCAATAATTACCCGCAGCTGCTGCTTACTCTGCTCCGCAATGCGGCCACTATTCACCGCCAACACACCAGAATACAAATTCCGCGGCTCCTTATCCGTTGGCAATATAAAGGTATCTGTCAAACAAATCCCAGGAAACGCCGTATAATCGGTATGCAACAGATCATGCACCACCGACTCAATATTAATGGCCGCAATATAATACGCCAACAACACAATCTCATTAGCATGCAACTCATACTGATACTTGGCCTTCAAGCGCTCCATTGGAATCAAGCCACTTTGCAACAACCGCGTCATAAAAGTACCAGTGCCGGTAAACGGATCCAAAATATGCACATGCTCCGCCCCCAAGCCATACCCAAACTCCTGCTGCAACACCTGATCCACAGCCCGCAAGATAAAATCCACCACCTCCACCGGCGTATACACAATCCCCAACTTTTCCGTCAATCTTGGAAAAGCCGAGCGAAAAAACTTATCATACAGCTCCAAAATAATCTTTTGCCGCCCCAAAGCCGAATCGATACCCTCCGCCCGCTGCCGCACACTAGCGTAAAA
>JXSN01000696.1 GCA_001276605.1 Achromatium sp. WMS2 | reverse complement strand
GTATGACAGTAAACGCCTCCATCTCCATACGCTGCGCCACCAAATTCCCGCGTAAAAATCAACACGATTCTCATGGAGGCCAAAACGGCATAGAGCCCTCTGCCAGCTTCCATAACGCATGTCCGGCATTATCCTCTTTCAGCAGTATAAATGCTCCGCCTGTGGATGGGCGTGCTAATGCTCATTTGGTGGCGTTTTTGGCTCCGGCTGGGACTGGGAAGCTAGGGGCACTGTTGTGAAGAGGTGCGGTGCAGGCGTGGGCTATGGATTGGCATTCGTTGATAGTGAATGCGAAGCGGCCTCCGTAGTTGGTGAAGACGGCGGCGTCGGCGCCGGCGAGGCGGTTGGGGGTGGCGAAGAGGACGCCGCGTTCGATGCCGTGGTCTTGGTTGGGGACAAAAGCGCCCCGGAGGGGGGGGGGGGATATGATGGGGAGGGCGAGGGTGTCGTCGTCGGCTAGGGCGCGCATGGTGTCGAAGCCGGTGAGGCCGGGGCAGATTAGGAAGCCGCCGGCGCCTTGTTGTTTAGCGAGGTGGGCGCGGCCCCAGATACGGAATCACCGGCATCCGCAACATTCTCAACGCCCCCACCCGCCCCATCCTCGCCTCTGCCATCAAACCCATGGGCCTAAACATCAAAACCTTAGCCCAAAAAGCCCACCATATGGCCCTCGGCGGACTTGATATCATCAAAGACGATCACAGCCTTACCAACCAACCAT
>JXSN01000695.1 GCA_001276605.1 Achromatium sp. WMS2 | reverse complement strand
ATCTAGCCACCAACTCCGAATGGGTACAGGAAAAAGTACTTTCACCAGCAATACTGCATTCATTTTCAATAGCAATCAGCCCTTGTCGTGGCAACACCTCAAATTTATTACCGATAAAGCTGTTAGCATCGTGAAAATACTGTTCCAACCCCTCCGCCAGAGATTGAGTTAACGGCTTACATACCCTACCTGGCTTTTGTGCTATAATTCGCTATAAATTGAGGAGGCATCGTTGATCTCCTGTGGGTATTGTTAGGGATAATCGCATGATATTCCTAAAATTAATTATTTAGCTAATGATATTTTTACGAAGTTATGAATCTATGCACTATAAAACTCATGCTAATTTAATAATTAAAGTTCAGGTTTGCATTTTTCTAATGCTTATGGCAGGAATTGTATCAATAAGCCATAGCCAAAATTTGGATAATGTACTTTATCAGCTTAACCGGTCTATTTTTTCGAGCTTACGAAACTTACCAAGTGGTGAAAGGCCATTACGGGTGGCGATTTCTAATTTTTATGATGAAGAGACAGGTAGGGGATGTAAGCCGTTAACTCAATCTCTGGCGGAGGGGTTGGAACAGTATTTTCACGATGCTAACAGCTTTATCGGTAATAAATTTGAGGTGTTGCCACGACAAGGGCTGATTGCTATTGAAAATGAATGCAGTATTGCTGGTGAAAGTACTTTTTCCTGTACCCATTCGGAGTTGGTGGCTAGAT
>JXSN01000071.1 GCA_001276605.1 Achromatium sp. WMS2 | reverse complement strand
TCAGCGGTGCTGGTACTGTTAGGGTGGTTAATGCTGCGGGTCAGGTGCTTTTAGAACAAAAAGTAGCTGCTGGCGATATTTTCCGGGCTTGTCAGGTTAAAGATGCTCCTGTTCAGGATTGGGTTAAATTAGCAGTGACCCGGGCGCGCTTGAGCAATACTCCCGCGGTATTTTGGCTCGACAAAGCTCGCGCGCATGACGCGCAACTGATTCAAAAAGTTGAAGAGTATTTGAAAAATCATGACATTACCGGTCTAGATATTCGTATTTTACCCCCAGTAGAGGCTGTGCGCTTATCCCTAGAACGCATTCGAGCCGGGCAAGATACCATTTCTGTTACCGGTAACGTGTTGCGTGACTATTTGACCGATTTATTCCCCATTTTGGAGCTTGGTACCAGTGCTAAGTTGCTGTCTATTGTGCCATTAATGAACGGAGGAGGTCTGTTTGAAACTGGGGCCGGTGGTTCAGCTCCTAAACATGTGCAGCAATTCCAAGAAGAGGGTTATCTGCGTTGGGATTCCTTGGGGGAATTTTTAGCCTTAGCGGCATCTTTGGAGCATTTAGCTCAAACTAATAACAATCCCAAAGCTCAGGTATTGGCGGACACCCTAGATCAGGCTAACAGCAATATTCTGGAATATAATCGTTCGCCGGCCCGCAAAGTTGGGGAAATTGACAATCGGGGTAGCCATTTTTACCTGGCTATGTATTGGGCCCAGGCTTTGGCTCAGCAAAGTAAAGATCCAGAATTGCAGGCTCTATTTGCTCCTATTGCGGAAGGACTTACGGCCAACGAGGCTAAAATAAACGAGGAGTTATTGGCAGCCCAGGGTAAACCGGTAGATATGGGTGGATATTATCATCCTGATTTTGCTAAAACTTCACAGGCTATGCGTCCTAGCGCCACATTTAATACCATTATGGGGCAGTTGGGCTAATAGTTTTGAAGTTAATGGGCACTGCTAGGGTTTGATTGCTTTTTCACATTTAATCAGTGTCCCACCTGATTAACGTCCTGTTTTCGCCTCCATTGGGGGCGAAAGTATCCCAATAGTATATCTGGCATTTTATCTGTCTTGTTTCACAAAATCACGGATGATGATTTGCCTGATCGTGATTCTGGGTGAGAGTACCTGCTAGGTAAGCACTGCAAATAACCCGAATATTCTAAATTTAAGGGGCATACGCATGGCTATAAGACATTTTAGGGGAGAATATGCATTTTTAAGCAATTTCGCTGAAAGTATGATTGTCGTCGATGGTTTAATCTGGGGAACTGTGGAGCATGCCTTCCAAGCTGCTAAAATGCTGGATGAAGCTAACAAAGAACGCATTAGAGGCGCTCCATATCCTAGATTAGCCAAATATTTAGGGAGAACTCTTTCCCCAAGACGTACCGACTGGGAACAATGTAAGGAAGACATTATGCATCAGATGGTAACGTTAAAATTTAAACAAAATGAACACTTGTTAGCCAAATTGCTCAGTACCGGTACGGAAGAACTGGTAGAGGGTAATAATTGGCATGATAACATCTGGGGCGATTGCGAATGTCCTGAATGCCAAAACATTCCGGGCCAAAACTTGCTAGGCAAAGTAATCATGCGTGTTCGCTCAGAATTGACACCCAATCAATAGAATACATGGAGTTATTGTGGCGTAACTGCCCACTATGAAGCCGAGATTTGCCAACCAAACAAGGTTAGGTGGCCTTGGTCTCCAATATATGTGTTTTGCACTGCTAAAAATATTTTAACAAGGACGTGCTAATATGCGATTTAAAGCCATAATATGAAAAGCTCTATGGTGTTAATTATGCCTATATTTAATGCCAGTACCCTGCACGAATAATTGGATACGAATTAATAAGTACATTACTGTAAGTTGGATAGTAATTCGATAATTTGTGATAAAGACAGCACATGCTTGGCTGCGCCTATCTCTGCCGCCACTTTTGGCATTCCGTATACTACGGAACTTGATTCATCCTGGGCGATGGTTACTCCGCCGGCTTCACGAATTTTAAGCAATCCATCGGCACCGTCTGACCCCATGCCAGTTAACAGTATGCCGGTGGCAGTTGCGCCGTAGTATCTGGCAATAGAGTTAAAGGCTAGGGTAATTGATGGTCTGTGACTAGCCGGCTGCAAATTACCGCCGGCTTTGGTACAGCGTCCTTCGCTATCTATAATCAGATGTTGTACATCAGGCGGGAAATATACGGTGCCCGGAATTAGCTTTTCACCACTTTTGGTAACGCGCACGGTCAGGGGGGCAACTTAAACCTAGCCAGTCCACTAAATCCTCTGTGAAGCCTTCAGTAACATGTTGAATACACACCATAGGAATGCTTAACTTAGGCGATAGACTACTGAGAATTTTTTGTAGTGCCTGTGGACCACCAGTGGAGGCACCAATAGCTATGACTTGAGTGGATTTGGGAATGAGGCTGGACTCTTTAGTATTAGTCACTATCGGCTTTGAATTACTCGCAGCTGCTTTTTTCTCGGCCTCTAAGGTATTTGCCTGTTCCAAGTGCCGTTGATGTCTAGTAAAGGTTACGATACCGGCTATTAATTTAATTTTGCTGATTAATTCTTTTCCTACTTCTGCAAGGTTGCCATGTACAGCACCTTGAGGTTTGGCCAATACCTCCAGTGCTCCTGCTCCGATAAGTTCATAGATATTATCATCATGTTTGCCTTTTTCCACTGCACTACTGAGGACCAATATGGGGCGTGGATATTTTGCCATGATATTACGAGTTAGTTCTAACCCATTCATGCCAGGCATTTGCAGATCTGTACATACTACATGTGGGTTCAGTAGCTGTATCTTGCGTAAGGCCTCGGCCCCATCTTTAGCACTACCTACAACTTCAATGCCAGTACCAGGTGCGGTGAGAATTCTCGTTAACAACAAAACTACTACCATCGAATCATCTACGAGTAGTACTCTAATAGGGGCATTATTCATTGTAATTTATGATATTTTTATGCATCGAATGTAAATATTTTCCACCCTATGGGGTGACCATAATGCTATGCTATTCTGGTATCGATGTCTGTGAGATGTTGATTATATCAAAGGAATCGACAATAGCGTGATTTGGCTATACTAAGCGGCTTAACGTATCAATTAATACCTGTTGGTTAAATACTGATTTGGTGATATATGCATCAGCCCCAACATCCATCCCGCGTTTACGGTCCTTGTCGCTAGCTAGGGAAGTGACCAGTATTATTGGTAAATGTTCATATAACTTATTTTCACGTACTTTTGCAGTTAGAGTTAAACCATCCATATTTGGCATTTCCACATCTGATACTATGGCGTCAAAAGGACGAGTTTCCAGTAAATTTAAAGCTGCCAAACCGTCTACGGCTGCTACAACTTCGTAACCGGCCATTTCTAAAATTCTTTTTTCTTGAGCACGGGTGGTAATCGAATCTTCGGCTAATAAAATTACTGGTTTTTTAGTTTTAGATTGGAATTGACTAGAATCTTGGATTTGAACGTTGGATGCTTTCGGCAGTATACCATGAGCAGCCTGTTTTTGAGCAGTTCGCATTAAATCAAAAGGATTCAATACTACACAGACTTCACCAGACCCTAAGATCGTGATACCAGAGACGTTACGCACCCTTTTGAGAAGTGGGCCTGTTGGTTTTAAAACTATCTCCAGTTCTTCTACAATTTCATCAATAAATACGCCTAAATATTCATTGTTTAACTCCAATATCAAACAAGGATTTTTGCCTTTTAGGGAAACAGTAGAATTGGCTTGGCGTATTTGGCTTTTTGGTAATTCTAAGAGATCCTCTAACCAGGCTATGGATACGGCTTGCCCATACACAGAAATGGCCTGTTGATCCTGCACTAAAAATATCTCGTCTAGGTTTACGTAGCGTGCTACTGACACAATTTCTACTGGAATTGCATAGTGGTTATTAGCAACAGTGACTAGAAACACCCTAGTGGTAGCTAGAGTCAAAGGCAGCGTGAGCGTAAATTTGCAACCTTGATTAATTGCTGATTCTAATGCTATCGAGCCTTTAAGGGCTTCTATATTTGATTTTACTACATTTAAACCTACCCCACGTCCAGAGATATCATTGGTAACTTTACTCGTTGAAAATCCAGAAGCAAAAATCAAATTTTGAATCCTAATTTCAGGCATAGTTGCAAGTTCGTTTGGTGTATACAAATTACGATGTATAGCTATATCTTTTATGGCCTCCAAATCTAAACCACGTCCATCGTCGATTACTTCAACTACTATGTGAGCAGCTGTCCGTTTGGCTCTTAAAATCAGATTAGCTTGAGGAGATTTGCCTAATTCTAAACGTCTTTGTGGTAATTCTACACCGTGATATATTGCGTTACGCACCAGATGCATTAATGGATCTTTTAGCAGCTCAATCAAATGTTTATCAGCCGCGGTATCTCCACCGCTGATTGTTAACTTAACATCCTTATCCAAGGTTTTGGCTATATCGCGCACGGTCCTCGGAAACAATTGAAATATGCGTTCTATAGGTAGCAAACGGAGTGCTTTAATGTCGCTTTCTAAGCCATCAGTGATCCGATTTAGGGCTGTAGAATCTTCAAAGGCAGCTTGACGTAAAGGGTATAAAGCAGTCCCTATCTGTTCTAATCGATTTAGAATTGCATTGCTTATGCTGCTCATCTTAAGTTCACGGTTGCTATATTCCCATAAACCTATCAAATTCTCGACTTGGGGTAACCACCTTTCTACATGGCCTTTGGTCACCATCAGTTCCCCAACTCTGGTCATAATTATATCAAGTTTCTTGGGGTCTACCCTAATGCTATCGATGTTATAAGATGCTGTTTCCGTACTAACTTGGGAGTTTGCTTGAACATGTGCATGAATTGTACTGGGAACAGCAATAGAATTAGGTGATACATTAGCTAATTCTGTAGTATTGATGGTATTAGGCAACATGGTATCCGATGCTGCCCCAACCATGGGCATTTGGTCGCGAGCACTTTTCGACGCTGACTCATCATTATCGCTAGCAGTTGCGATTATGTTATTAATATATTCTTGTGATAAACTCGCTAGAACCTCAGGTACGTTGCTTGCGGCTGGACTTCCTGTAACAGCCTCGTTAGCTATGGTACGCAGGGTATCTAATCCAGTTTCTAAAATATCCACAACATCTGGAAGCAGTATTATCTCACCATCACTGATTCTTTTAATTACTTCTTCCATGCTGTGTGAAACCGCTTCCATGTCAGTCACACCCATCATCCGTGCTGAACCCTTGATATTATGTAATTCTCTTTGCAAAGCCTCCATGGTTTCTCGAGCATCAGGATAGCGCTCCAAGTATAGCAATCCGTTTTCCAAATTTTTCAAATGTTCATCACATTCTATGCGAAAGAGATCTCGCAATTCGGTATCATGTATCATTCCCATACTGGAGCCCTTGATCTTAAAATACGTACTTGTTAGTTAATAATTGCTTTTGTGTGGTTAATTACGATCAGAACGGGATGTTAAACTGGCTCGTGTGTACTAGTTAGTGGTAACCATGGCCCAATATTTTCTATGTAAATCAACGCTATTTTTGGAATCTATCTTTACCTCTATTAGGGACGGTTGGCCAAGATTAAGAGCGCGCGTGAATGCCTCCATCATGGTTTCTTCACTATTTGCTAACATATAATTTAATTGAAACGCAGCAGCAATTTTGGATATATCAAATACCGTTGGCGTTAACCAATATTTGGTAAAGGTTGGTAATTTAGCTTGGCTCAAATAGTGAAATATTCCACCGCCCTCATTATTCATTACGATTAAGATGACATTTGGTTCTTGCAGTGAATATAAACCATTCAAGTCATGAAATAAAGCCAAGTCGCCAATTATGCCGATGGTGATATTTTGGCTAGAGGCGGCGACACCTGCTAGTGTAGAGATTGTACCATCAATGCCACTGGCGCCGCGATTAGCAAGGATGCGTAATTCTTTAGGACCAGAGCCCATGCATGCATCTAAATCACGTATCGGCATGGAATTACCAATAAATAATGTGGCTGGAGATGGTAGGGCTGCTATTACCTGACGAATAATGGTCCATTCTAATGGAATATTAGTTCCATCAAGGAGTTCGACCGCAGCGGTTTCTAGAGGTATTAGGGTTTGTTTCCAACTATTATTGGTTTGTTGATCCTTAATGATATTGGATAAATAGCTACAAAAAATCAGTGGATTGGCCCTAACCATCCGAGTTACTAGATGTTGCGGATCACTCCAGAGACCCTGATCATTAACTGCAATATAGGTGGGCAGTTTTATATGAGCTAAAAACTTACTTAAACGTTTAGATACAGGAGTAGTGCCAAAATGTATTAGCCAACGTGGTTGCCACTTTAGCGCTAAATCATCATGTAACAACCATGTATCATAATGACACATAACATGTCCTAGATGGTGTGAACCACAGCGCAAGTTAGATAACGGGTCCGCCAAAATAGGGCAATCAAGAGTAGCTGCTAATTCGACAATCGCAGTAGCTAGTTGGGTATCATATTGCAATTCACCACACACAATTAATCCCGGATGCCCTGCTATTTGAGCGACAATCCGTTGCATCACCTGGGGATTGGGAGATAAGGGTGCTGTTACAAATGGTGTAGGTGGTAATTTGGTAATTGGTGCTATATCTTGACCGGGTAACAATGGTTCCCTAAATGGTACATTTATGTGAACCGGACCTGGTAGTGGCCATAGACTTTTTTCTACTGCTTGGGCTGCCAAGGTGGCTAAAGATTTTAGAGCCGAAAAATCGGGGGGCGGTAGGCCATAATACAATCTAGTTAAATTACCAAACATTTTGATTTGATCAACTGTTTGATTGGCCCCAAATCCTAGGGATTCTGGCGGACGATCTGCGGTTAACAGTATAAGTGGTATTCGAGCATAACTAGCTTCCATGACTGCTGGATACCAATTGGCGGTAGCTGTTCCAGAGGTACAAACCAATACCACGGGTTGTGCCGTAATTTTAGCGCATCCCAAGGCAAAAAACGCTGCCGAACGTTCATCTACGAGCATTTTAGTGTTTAAATAGGCATCGCAAGCCAATACAAGTGGTGAACTACGAGATCCGGGTGATAATACTGCTTGTGTTACTCCAGATCTAGATAGACCCTCGATTAAAGTTGCGGCCCAGCGTGCGTTTAGTGTTCCTCTAGACATCTTGGAGTACGTCCAGGATAGTTTGTAATTTTATTTCCGTCTCAGCTAGTTCTGAAACTGGTTCCGAGTCTGTTACTAATCCCGCCCCGGCAAACAAGTTGGCTTGGTTGGCGCGCAGTAGGGCACAGCGTAGGATTACTGAAAATTCACCTTCGCCGTCTGAGGTTAACCAGCCTAGCACTCCAGTATACCAACCGCGCTCAAATTTTTCATGGCGCCGTATCCATCCTATTGCCGCTGGTGTGGGTGTACCTCCAACGGCTGGTGTGGGATGTAGTAACTGTAAAAAATCAAATATATCTTTATCTTGCTTTATTTTTCCAGAAAGAATACTATGCAGGTGGTGCATAAAACGTAAAGTCATGACCTTGGGTTCTTTCTGAACTATAAGATCAGAACATAGCAATTGCATAATATCAGTTATATGCTGTACTACCACGCGGTGTTCATGTTGACCCTTGGCGGACCCTAATAACTCTAAACTTGTTTGATCCTGGTCGCTAGTACCTTCAAGGTAAGGGGCAGTACCGGCTACTGCTTCGCAGGTTACCCGCCCAGATTGCAACGTAACCAGGCGCTCCGGGGTAGCAGCAATTAGGGTTGACCCACTTCTACTTATGGCAATCTGAGTGCAATTGGGGTAACGGTGTGCCAACAGCTTCATGACGTTAATGGGAATAAACTGATGTTGGCCTTGAACTTGAATATGCCTAGTTAACACAACTTTGGTAAGCTTTTGGTTTTGAATATCTGCGTTGGCCTGTTCAGCAAGGGTTAACCAGGAACTATTTGTGGGATTAGACGCAACCCTGGTTAATGCGTTGTGCTTATTGTGGTGGGTGTGACTATGTGGTTTACTACCTGGTTCGCCATCAGCCAACATATTGAGTATTTGAGTCCAAAGATTCACGTCATCAATATTAATTTTTCCTTCTTTAATCCTACAGCTGCAAGTTATCCCCTTAGTTTGGCGATAATCTTGTAATAAAACAGCTGGAATCTGGAGTAATGTGTTGGGAAAGCTATCCCAAGGTGCGTTCATAGCACTATCGGCATCAAAAGCAAATGCGAGTAATGCTCGCGGTTGGAGACCGTTAGCGTCAATATTCCAATGCGGCCAAGTGGATTTTAATTTGGTGAATCTTTGCTGGACCGTATGCAGGCGTTGGGTGCCTTGAGCTGTGACTTCTAGAACACTGCCACATCCAATTACGGTTAGCTCTAGTTGTGGGCAATGAGAATAGCAATAATCACCCATATTAGCTACTAGGGTGTTCCAAGACCATTCTGGCAAGGTTAAGGTTATACTCAACAAGGTATCAGTTGCATGCACGTTGCCATTGCTTATGGCGCTAGCCAAACGTGTAAGCAACTCCTTTATTAATTGATGTAAGTTCAGCATAGTTATTATCAGCATGCACCATTAGTTCTAATCTAATTTTGTTCTTTCACCATTAAATTCAGAATTAGACGCAGTATTTGTTGCTGTGGAATTAACTGTGCTAGATATATTACCAATATCGTTAGTATCCTGTTCTGGCGAATGGGTTTTTTTGCCTGTGGAATTAGGTTCCGATGGTTTAGGAATTACGATATTTGGATCACGAAAACGTCTTAAGCTGCCGGGACGACGTACTGTTCCATCACCACTGATTATGCGTTCTTCGGTATGATTACCGGTATTACCCTTGCTGGGGCCCCGCTTGCCTTCCGATGAAAATGGTTTATTCGTACCATCATTGGTATCATCTGGCGAACTAATATTAGGCCGATCAGAGTTACTACGTTTGTTATTGCGACGAATATTGCTTCTACGATTACGCCTCCCTGGTGTTTTTCTAGTAGACTCAATTTCTTCAGCCTGTTTTTTGTGATTGGTTGTAACCACAGAATTTCCAGTTTCACGCGGGCCTGGTTCAACATCAGAATCTTGATTACACCTTTGTGTATTATTAGTTCCTTGGGATATAGTTGCTAAAGAATCTGTTGCTGTATTCTCTGGGCTATTTGATTCCCTGTGGTAATTTGCTTGTTCATTATTACGTGAATAAAACAATGAGGTAAAAAATCTACGAAATCGTCCATTTGTAACTGGGCGCGGGGGTTCCAATTTGGATTCAGATTCAGATTGGGTTGGTTGCTCCGATGCTGTGATGTTAGCACAATCTCTGGTAGGTACCGGATTAGATGGTGCAATGGATTGTACTGCGGCATATTCAGTGCGAACCTGTTGTTCACCCCATGCGTAATTTGACGCCGCTGAATCTGGAGCTTCAATTAATTGATAGCTGGGACCTATATCATGATTTTTGGCTAATTCACTAGTGCGAATGCGTTGTATTTCATAATATGGCCGCTCTATATTAGGATTAGGAATAAGAGTGATTTGCACTGCATGGCGCTGTTCGATCTTTAGTATACTATGGCGTTTTTCGTTCAATAAAAATGCTGCAACATCTACTGGCAGCTGCGCCAAAATTCGTGCTGTACTATCCTTGGCCGCTTCCTCTTCAATTAATCTTAAAACTGCTAGGCTTATGGATTCAGTACCCCGAATACTACCACGCCCATCGCAACGTGGACATTTGTGTAGGCTAGCCTCACCAAGTGCTGGCCGTAAACGTTGCCGGGACATTTCTAGTAATCCGAAACGTGAGATGCGCCCCACCTGGACTCGGGCCCTATCTTGTCTTAAGGCATCTTTGAGTCTATTTTCGACTTCACGCTGATGATTTGTCGATTCCATGTCAATAAAGTCAATAACAAATAATCCAGCTAAATCGCGTAACCGCAAC
>JXSN01000008.1 GCA_001276605.1 Achromatium sp. WMS2 | reverse complement strand
CAATACCGCGGTCGTTTGGATGCTAGCCGCAAAGACACCGCTCCCGAAAATGTAAGGCGTGAGTTATTTGATGCCATGGCCTTGATTGCCGATACTGGTACCGGACCTGCGGAACAAGTCCCGTCCATAGGTTGTTCCATAAAATGGCGTGCAGATACTCGGTGTTTTCGGTGGTACTTTTGACCCAATCCATTATGGACATTTGCGGGCTGCTTTAGAGGTGCAGCAGGCCTTCCCACCACTACATCTGGTAAAATTACTGAATCCTGAACCAATGAATAAGAATTAACGCGAACATTTGAAAACAATAATGATTGTAATATTTTAGAACCGGATATAATACATCCACCAGATACCATTGAATCTACCGCCATCCCACGCCGATCATCATCGTTAAATACAAATTTAGCAGGTGGTAATTGCTCCTGATAGGTCCAAATAGGCCAATTACGGTCGTAGAAATTCAAGGGTGGGGTAACCTGGGTTAGTTCCAAATTGGCTTCCCAAAAAGCATCTACTGTGCCGGCATCCCGCCAATATGCGTGCTTGCCGTTCTTATCGTGGAAGGGGTACGCCATTATACGGTAAGATCCTATGATTCCGGGAATAATATCTTTACCAAAATCGTGGGAAGAATTCGATTCATCGGCATCTTTAAGAAGCTGTTCAAAAAGAAACTTAGTGTTAAATAAGTAAATACCCATAGATCCTAATGCCACGTCCGAATGGCCGGGTATAGGTTCTGGATTGGCAGGTTTTTCTTGAAAACTACATATTCTATAACTTTCATCTACATGCATAACCCCTAAGCTTTTAGCCGTTTTCAGATCCACTTCTATGCAACCTACTGTCATATCCGCTTTATTTTCGATATGATAGGCAATCATAGGCTCATAGTCCATTTTATAGACGTGGTCACCGGCTAAAATTAGCACATATTCAGGATCATGATTACGAATAATATCAATATTTTGGTAAACAGCATCAGCAGTACCGATATACCAATTACTTTGAATACGCTGTTGAGCTGGCCATAATTCGACAAATTCGCTAAATTCACCCCGCAAAAAACCCCAACCTTTTTGAATATGTAAAATTAAGGAATGGGCTTTGTACTGGGTTAATACCCCAATACGTCTAATGCCAGAATTGATACAATTAGACAGTGGAAAATCTATAATACGAAATTTACCACCAAAGGGCACTGCCGGTTTGGCGCGCCAACGTGTGAGGTGCATCAATCTCGAACCGCGGCCACCGGCTAGTATCAGTGCTAGGGTTTTACGCGTAGCCGGATGAGCTGAATAGAACTGTTGCTCCATACTCATCATAAATAGCCTCCAACATTGCTTATTTACTTGCTAAACAATGCATTAGCAATATTAAATGTGTATTGTTTATGTAATTTTACAAAGGTACTGCACGCCATTTTATGGAACAACCTATGGACGGGACTTGTTCCGCAGGTCCGGTACCAGTATCGGCAATCAAGGCCATGGCATCAAATAACTCACGCCTTACATTTTCGGGAGCGGTGTCTTTGCGGCTAGCATCCAAACGACCGCGGTATTGTAATCTTAAGTCTTTGTTGTATCCAAAAAAATCTGGTGTACAAACAGCACCGTATGCTTTAGCAACATCCTGAGTTTCATCAAGTAAATAAGGGAAAGGCATGTTCAGTTTGTTGGCTATTGCACGCATATTTTCGAAGGAATCCTCCGGATAATCATGTGGATCGTTTGACATAATGGCAACAGAATTTATACCTAACTGTACAAGGTCTCTAGTATCACGCACAATACGCTCTATGACTGCCTTTACATAAGGGCAGTGGTTGCATATAAACATAACCACCAAACCGTTGCGACCGCGACATTGCTGTAAGGTCCAATTACGACCATCTATGCCGGGTAAAGAAAAATCAGAAGCCGGTAGGTTAAATTCACAGACTGGGGTTTGTAAGGCTGCCATAATTCGCTAACTCCAAATTTTATATCCAAACAATAAAAAGACCCAACCATTATAGATTATTTTTACAAATATTACACTCAAAAACTAAATTTTCCTATAAAAATTAAACGTTAATCTTGTATATCTATACCAGTAGATCTTCCCACTATCACCTCATACTATGATAGTAGTAAGCTGTACTGAAAATAGCATCTAATAATATAATTTAAATCTCAACGTTAAAAACCATAGATTCTATGGTTTTAAAAGCCATTGCATCGGTACTTAAGGCTTGTTAACACCTGTCTATTTTAAAAGTTTTTTGAAATCAATAAGTGTTTGATTGTGTTAGTTTTTAATTTTAACTGTCAACACGTCCTAAACGCCATGATACTGGCCACATGTTATACCAGATACGTCATGGTATACTTGTATCAACGAATGACTTGGCTAATTGTAGTAAAATATAGACCGAACTGGGCGTGGTATCGTATGCAATCCCAAATAAGCTAATCCCATGAGCCGCTACCTTAATCCTTACACCGACTTTGGTTTCAAAAAATTGTTTGGCGAAGAGGCCAACAAGGATCTGTTGCAAGATTTTTTAAACCAGCTATTGCCACCGCAACATCAGATTGCCCACTTGGAATTTCGTACTATTGAGCAACTGCCGGATATTTCAATCGAACGGCGTGCCTTTTTTGATATACACTGTTTGAGCGCTACTGGTGAGCGTTTTGTGGTGGAAATGCAACGGACCAAAATGGAATTTTTCAAAGATCGAGCTTTGTACTACGTAACTTTTCCCATCCGAGAACAGGCCAAAAAAGGTAATTGGTTGTTTTGCCTTGATCCCATTTATTTTGTCGCAATTTTGGCCTGCGAATACGATGAAGCCCCAATGCGTAAATTCCGCCGTGATGTGGCCTTGCGCGATCAGGATGGCGACCTCTTTTCTGACAAACTGCACTTTCGTTTTTTACAGATGCCATTGTTTACTAAGCAGGCCCATGAATTAGTTACACGTTTTGATAAATGGATGTATTTTCTTAAATATTTAGCTGATTTTGACGATATTCCCACTATCCTAAACGAACCGGTTTTTAATAAAGCCTTCCGTACCGCGGAATTGGCCAATTTAAGTCGTGAACAGTTTACGGTCTACGAGAAAAACCTTTTGGAATATAGAGAGTTAAACTCTGTTATTGATACGGCTCACAAAGAGGGTATAGCAGAAGGATTAGCAAAAGGCCTGGAAGAAGGATTGGCAAAAGGCCTGGAAGAAGGATTAGCAAAAGGCATGGAAAAAGGACTAGTAGAAGGAGAGAAAAAAGGCCAGGTTCAGCTCATCATGGCTATGCATCGACGTGGTTTAGACGTACCACAAATTGTAGATTTCACAGGAATTGATATAGAGTTCGTGCGGGCTATTCTGCAAAAATAATTGATTTATCACGGCTAGAGCATAATTACTCCAAAATCAATGGTGTTAACCAAACATTATACCAATATGTTATGGTATACTCGTATCAACAGACTGGTGTGGTCGCTGGAACAATTGACCAACGTATATTAGAAGCTACGTCAACTACACATTTTTATATAGATTTTGTTAATGTAATGATTAGTTTTAGCAAGTGAATATTGCGCGGTATCTAGCTAGCGTTAATTTGGCATTCGTCTCCTGGCATATTAAGCTGGTTAGCATATAATATACACAAAAAATATACGTATACATTATTATGGTTTAAAGCTAAAATCCGAATGACAAGCTTGAACAATAAACGTATCATACTAGGTATTACCGCCAGTATCGCAGCCTACAAGGCTGTGTTATTGCTAAGATTGCTTCAAAATTCAGGAGCAATAGTTCAGGTAATTCTCACTCCAAATGCTAGTTTTTTCGTTGCACCTCTCACTTTACAAGCTTTATCAGGCCGCCAGGTACGCTGTGAACTATTTGACGCTCAGGCTGAATCTGGCATGAGCCACATTGAGCTAGCACGTTGGGCTAACCAAATTATCATAGCTCCGGCTAGCGCCGATTTTATAGCAAAATTAGCACATGGTTTTGCTGATGATTTGCTTAGCACCGTTTGCCTTGCTACCCAAGCCCCCATCTCGTTAGCACCTGCTATGAATCATTTTATGTGGAACAATCCAGCCACACAAAGTAACTTACAGATACTAAAATCTCGGTTTATATCGATAATCGGTCCTGATACTGGCACCCAAGCTTGTGGCGAAGTGGGATTTGGCAGAATGCTAGAACCGACAGATATTCTAAAATCTCTATTATCTCAAACATGTACGCTTGAAGGTACTAAGGTGCTTATAACTGCAGGTCCAACCAGAGAACCCTTGGATCCTGTACGCTATATCAGCAATCGCAGCAGTGGTCTTATGGGCTATTCCTTGGCAGCGGCACTAGCAAACTTGGGAGCTAAAGTCCAAATGGTAAGTGGCCCGGTTAACATTGATGCACCTTTGGATGTGGAACGAGTCATGATAGAAACAGCTTTGGAAATGCAACATGCAGTGCAAGAGCGGGTAACAGATTGTGATTTGTTTATCGCAGCGGCTGCCGTGGCCGATTATCGGGTTGAGAGTATAATCCCGACAAAGATTAAAAAAAAGTCGGCATTTTTAACCCTAAATTTAGTTAAAAATCCAGATATTTTAACCGAGGTGGCCAGTGCGCCTAAGCCGCCATTTACAGTAGGTTTTGCCGCAGAAACTGAAAATCTGGCTGCTAATGCTCTGGATAAATTACGCCATAAGCATTTAAATATGATAATTGCCAATATGGTAGGTAAGGACTTAGGATTCGAATCCAAGGATAATGAAGTATTAGTAATGTGGGCTGACGGACAGGTGGAGTTACCCAAACAGAGTAAAGTAGAACTAGCCATCCAGCTAGCAAACATTATAGCTAAACATTACCAGTTATGGGAGATGGCGCGAGGACAATAAAACCTGCTAAGAACACTATGTTATTCTGTGCTTATTACAATGTTTTAATTATATTATTCTAGTGTATGCAAATTACGTTTTCAGTAATCTATGACACAGTGTGTTATTGCAAAATATGATTCACTCCTTACAGACCCGAATTCTTGATCATAGAATTGGTAGTGTCTATCCATTGCCTGCGTATGCTACCAGTGGATCGGCTGGCTTAGATTTGCGAGCGATGCTAAATGAGCCGCTGATGTTATTTCCAGACCAAACAGAGTTGATTTCTACCGGCATTTCCATTTATATAGGCGATCCAGGCTTAACTGCTATTTTATTACCGCGCTCCGGTTTGGGACATAGTCGTGGCATTGTCCTTGGTAATTTGGTAGGTTTAATTGATTCTGATTATCAGGGCCCATTGCTAATTTCGTGCTGGAATCGCGGCACCGATACTGTGCGAATTGATATTGGGGATCGTATTGCACAATTAGTGTTAGTTCCAGTAATAAAGGTTAATTTAGAAATTGTAGATAATTTTACGGCTAGTCCCCGTGGTAGTAGTGGCTTTGGGCACTCGGGCTGTGTATAGAGTTTCAGCAATAGCTACAATAAAATGATCGTTTGAAAGATAATGTCTAATATCCTTGGCGATATTGTTTACAGAACATTTGGGTGTGTTTACAGTTAAATTAGTTGTATACCAGATTACTTTATGTATTATATTATAATCTTACTCATTATGTAGTTTTTAATGTTTTATATGCAGTAAACTATGCCTAAAATCACAACAGTGGTACATTATTGAGTGAGGATACAAGGGTGTCAATCCTGTCTGTATTTAACAAAATCGGTATTAATGCCAGTCAAAGACTAGAAAAATCTACAAATATAACAAGATCTACGAGCAAGTATTTACTTAGATTTTGGCTAGAAGCCGCCATCGGTATCGTCGTTATTGCCATGTTGGCAGTTGTGTATCCAATTAGCATGGATAGTCACAATGCCGATGAAACGAAACTTGAACTTGCTAACGCACGTGTCACTGCCTTGGTACAACGTTGGTCTCAAGCTTTAGGATTTTATCACAATATACTCGACATTTTATCCAATGACCAGCACACATATGAGGTACTTAAGCAGGGAGATGCCAAAGCCATACGAGTTCATGAACAAGAAATTAGTAATATTATACCTGGAGCCATTCAGGTAAGGTTATTGCCACCCAATTACGATTCTGTGGATTTCTCATCTGATCCGCCTATTAGTTACGCTGCATTGGATATGTTGAACTCGGTTAAAAAAGTGCTAAAAACCGAGCCCTTGGAAATTCATCTGGTAAATAGCAAATTATACCTTGTAGGTGCTACCATCCTAAAAAACAGTGAAGGTGGGATAGGAGGCTTAATATTACTCACGTTAGATACTAATGCAATAAAAAAAGAAATTAAAAGTTTTGATCAGAAATATGGTATTATTGTCCTACAGCAATTGGTAGATAAGGATACATCGAACTTATTGTACAATAAAGATGGTATAAATCCAGATGATGCTTTATTAGCTTCAGCTAAGCGCTATCCAATATCCAACAGCAGGTTGAACATAGTCTTCCTGTATGCCGAGGGTACTGAAATTCCCCTGTTAGTTCCAATCATTATAATGTTGATTTTATTGCTTATTGGTTGTGGAATATTGCTATTTATTCAACATAGGCGATTACTTAGTTGCATAACATTTGATTTAAACACCGCATTGAGCATTATAGAAAGGTTATTGACTAGAGGTAAAACTGTACCCCAAAAATTTCACCTCTTTGAATTTCATTTTTTTGCAGATCAAGTAATCAAATTACCAGATAAGTTGAAGGTTGCTGCTGAAACCATTAAACCAAATGCTGAAACAACCGCAGTAACTATATCCGAAGAGATCGTAGTACCAAAAGTTGAATCGTCTGCTAAATCTACCCCAACAGATGGTTTACTTTTGGATGTTGCAGCTGTGGATGGAAATACCCCAAAGATTGAATCTCAGGATGCACCAGCAATCATAGCCATTCCGCCTATTTACCGAACTTTTGATATTCGCGGTCTGGCTGGAGAAACCATAACTGAAGAATTTGCTAATAAACTTGGACAGGCTATCGGATCTGAGTTGGAAAACAAAGGTCAGCAGAAAATATACGTAGCTAGGGACATACGCCCATCTAGTAAAGAAATTAGCAATGCTCTGATAAACGGCCTGGTTGCAAGTGGGCGTGCTGTAATAAATTTAGGCATGGTTCCCAGTCCAGTATTTTATTTTGCTGCTAAAACTGGAGAAAGCGGTGCTGGGGTTATGATTACTGCAGGTCGTTCTTCCAATAAATACAATGGATTTAAAATATTAAATAATGGTAATTTATTAACTGGTGAATCTCTAGTGGCCTTGCATCATAGGATCGAACAAGGAAATTTACACAGTGCAACCGGCAGCACATCAGATCTGAATTTAGTACCAGATTACAAGTCTAAAATATTAGAAAGCAGCCAGCCCCTAGTTAGACAGCTTAAAGTGGTAATAGATTGCGGTAGTGGTAGCACTGGGCCGATAATTCCTGAAATATTTGAGCACATAGGTTGTGAAGTATTCACTTTGTTATGTACGCCGGACCATAATTACCCTTTGCATCCACCGAATCCAGGACATCCTGAAAACCTAAAACTTTTACAAAAAACGGTACTCTCAGAACAGGCTGATTTAGGAATTGCCACAAATTCTAACGGTAATCGTTTGATAGTTATAGATTCTAGAGGTCGCATCATTTGGCCTGATAGGTTGCTAATGGTATTAGCTGAAGACGCTTTATCGCGAAATCCCGGAAGCGATATAATATTCGACGTTAATTGCGCACGTATTCTTGCCAAAAAAATTGCTGATAGTTCCGGACGCCCAATAATTTGTAGGACTGGTTACGCAGCTATTAAAGAGAAAATGTTGGAGACAGGTGCCATTTTGGGTGGGGATTGGTCCGGGCATATCATGTTTAAAGATTGGTACGAAATTGACGATGCATGTTATGCCGGAATTCAGCTACTGGTTGTTTTATCAGATTATTCGGGATCGACGTCAGAATTTTTTGATAAATACCCTGAGTCCATATCTACGCCGGAATTTTCAGCGAAAGTACCTGAAGGTAGAGCTATGTCGCTGATAAATGATATTCGTGCACATATACCAGAATCTATAGATATAGTAGTTAAAGATATTGATGGATTACGCATTGAATACAGTAAAGGCTGGGGATTGGTACGGCCGGCTAATACTGCATCTGCACTGAGATTTCGTTTTGAAGCCGACGATGAAGAATCTCTGGGTCACATTCAACAGACATTTCGTGAGTTACTTAGTGTGGCAACACCTAAAGTAAAAATCCCGTTTTGATATGATAGAGTACCAAAACACATTTTAATCACATCAAGTCACATAACATTATGAGCCTTAATAAAATACAAGCCCAGGAAATATCAAGAGTTTTATCCGAAGGTTTACCCTACATTCAGAGATTTCGTGGTAAAACCATAGTTGTTAAGTATGGCGGTAATGCCATGACTGATTCCAACTTGCAGAAAGGTTTTGCCAGGGATTTAGTATTACTAAAGTTGGTTGGGATAAATCCAGTCGTTGTGCACGGCGGTGGACCGCAAATTGGTAATTTGCTTAAACGTTTGGGCAAAACTTCGGAATTTATTCAAGGTCAGCGAGTAACCGATGCTGAGACCATGGATGTTGTAGAAATGGTGTTAGGTGGACTTGTAAATAAGCAAATTGTTAGCCTAATCAATCAACACGGTGGGCGTGCTATAGGAATTACCGGCAAAGATGGTGGATTAATAAAAGCTCGTAAGTTAACGTTAGTTACTAGAGGTAAAGACCCAGAAGCTACGGAAATAATTGATCTTGGCCACGTTGGTGAAGTCGAATCCATAGATGTAAGGGTCATTAATTTACTCACTGATAGCGACGCAATTCCTGTGATAGCACCTATTGGCGTAGACGATAGAGGTAATTCCTACAACATAAATGCTGATCTAGTAGCTGGAAAAATTGCTGAGGTTCTCAAAGCTGAAAAACTGATGCTGCTTACTAATACCGAAGGAGTATTAGATAAGGATGGTAAAATCTTGACAGGCCTCGGAGCAACACAGGTTGAGGACTTAATCGTTGCTGGTATAATACATGGTGGCATGTTACCTAAGATAAGATGTGCTTTGGATGCGGTAAAAAATGGAGTGGTAACTGCTCATATTATAGATGGAAGAGTGGAACATGCTGTACTATTAGAAGTTTTTACCAATGAAGGTGTTGGAACCCTTATAGGTGCTAATCATTAGATATGCATATCATCAAAAAGCATAATGGTTGTAATGATGAATATATATAATTTGTATCCTAAAGCAAATAATGCTGTGATTTTATAAACTTTAAGACATTAGCCTGCGCCTATTTTATGGCATAGCCGATAGTTGCATAAATCCTTATGGCAAGCTCAAAAATAACTGATGATAACACCGCTTTGGTTTCACGCAAGCAATTGATATTAGAGGCCTTAGCTCGAGAACTTGAATCTAAACCGGGACACCGTATCACCACGGCTGCTCTGGCTAAAGCAGTAGGAGTTTCAGAGGCGACCTTGTATCGTCATTTTACTAGCAAAGCACAGATGTTTGAAGAATTGATATTATTTGCTGAAGAAGCTGTCTTTAGCAGGGTTAATCAAATTCTTAGCGAAGAACAATTAGGACGTGTGCGCTGCCAAAAACTTATGTTCCTGCTATTGGGATTTTCTGAGCTAAATCCAGGAATAACAAGGGTTTTACTTGGTGAAGTTTTGCTGGGAGAAAATGAGCATTTACAAATTAGGGTTGATCAATTTTTTAGTCGTTTTGAAACCCAATTGCGCCAGGTATTACGTGAAGCTCCACTACGTGAAGGTCAAGGAGCACCTTTGGGAGCTGAAGGTGGTGCCCAATTACTTATGTCAATCATAGAAGGTCGTTTGCACAGATTTTTACGCAGCGGTTTTAGTTTTTCGCCAATGACCGGTTGGGATGCCCAATGGGAACAAGTATCCAGAAGTCTATTTTTGCTGGAAAGTATATAAAATATCCAGCGTTTAGTTCTTTGACTGGTAAAGGATGGGGTTTACATTACGCTTCGTGCGATAATTTGTTTATTTGGCTGAAGGTATTAACTACAAGTCTATCTAGATGGTGGATTTTACCGGTGAATTTTACCTCTGTATTTTATTATCAGAAGACAGCGATGTGTTATAATTATTATGCAAGAAATGACATGTAACCTATTGAATATACATGAATTAACCTCATGATGTGGAAAAAAATTGAAGAAGTTTTACTTGGTAAGGCCAAAGATCCATTAGATGTTTCTACATTCGAACAAATATCATTAATTGCATTTTTGGCATGGGTAGGATTGGGAGCAGATGGTTTATCTTCATCGGCCTATGGTCCCGAAGAAGCGTTTATCGCCCTTGGACACAACAAATACCTAGCTTTATATCTGGTTATAGCTACTGCCGTGACCATATTCACAATTTCATATAGTTATAATCAAGTTATTGATTTATTTCCACATGGCGGTGGTGGCTATATGGTGGTATCTAAACTCCTAGGTCGTGACTGGGGCTTGGTATGTGGCTCCGCCTTGGTAATTGACTATATTTTAACCGTATCTATATCAGTAGCAGCAGGGGTAGACGCTGTATTTAGCTTCTTACCGATCGCTTGGCTTGGATACAAAATTAACGTCGGTATGGTATGTATCGGGATGCTTATATGGTTAAACATGCGGGGACTCAAGGAAAGCATCAAGATTTTAGTCCCCATTTTCTTAACCTTCGTCGGCACGCACCTTGTGATGATTGTTATGGGCCTTGTGATACGTGGTCCTGAAATACCTACCATGCTGCAAACAACTGCGACAGAAACCAATAATTTCGTAAATAATCAAGGATTGGGGCCCCTATTCATATTATTATTAACTGCTTATAGCATGGGTGGGGGTACCTATACTGGCATTGAGGCTGTATCAAATGGATTGAACCAATTACGCGAGCCGAGGGTACAAACCGGTAAATTGACAATGATTTACATGGCATTGTCGTTAGCAATAGCTGCTGGTGGTATATTATTTCTCTACGTGTTGTGGGACATAGGTCACGTAGCCGGTAAAACCATGAATGCAGTGTTGATAAGCAAAATATTTGGTGAGTTAAGACCTTGGAGTATACCACTTGCTGATAGCATCATTCTTATCACATTATTATCCGAGGGGTTATTGCTATTCGTAGCTGCTCAAACTGGCTTCATAGGCGGTCCCAATATCATATCCAACATGGCGGCGGACTCATGGATGCCCAGCCGATTTGCTAATCTTTCAGTGCGTTTAGTACGCCAAAATGGAGTAATATTTGTAGGAGGAGCAGCATTAGCAATCCTTTGGTATACTCAAGGTAACGTGACCACTCTAGTAGTTTTTTATGCTATAAATGTTTCAATAACGTTTACTGTATCTTTATTGGCAATGGTCAAGCATTGGTGGCAAGTACGCAATGAAGCTAAGGGTTGGCTCACAAGTTTAGCCATAAATGGGCTTGGAGTGATCTTAACTAGCACTATCCTGGTTACGACCACCGTGATGAAATTTCACGATGGGGCGTGGGTTACACTATTTATCACGGGTAGTTTTATTGCTTTGTGCTATGTCATCAACGCACATTACAGAAACGTGAAACTAGCTTTGCGGCGCTTAGATGATTTACTGGGAGATTTACCTATTTACGACATGCTTCCAGAAACCCCACTTCGACCACAACCAGAAGGTCCCACAGCAGTGTTGTTAGTCAAAGAATATGGTGGTCTTGGTATACATGCCATATTTAGCATCATGCGCTTATTCCGGGGGCAAAAATTTAAAAATTTCCTGTTCGTTAGCGTGGGACAGATTGATGCACCAAGTTTTACAGACCTCGAAGAGATAGGACGTTTGAGAGCTAGGATAGAAAAGAATTTAGATTCATATGTGGACTTAGCTCAACGTATGGGTTACTATACCGAACGCCACTACTCTTTGGGTACTGACCGTGCAGCTGAACTTGAAAAAATTTGCTCTGGTATTGCCACAAATTTTGTAGATCCAGTATTCTTTTGTGGCAAATTGATATTTGCTGAGGAGAGCAGTTGGACGGCGTTTTTACACAATCAAACACCCATGGAAATCCAAAGACGTTTAATGTTTGCAGGTTTGAACACTATGGTAGTTCCGGTGCGAGTACTGTAGAAAATATCCGCTTAAAGTTAATTTTAATTGCAATGGATTGTAAGCATGAGTCATGATATGGGGTACAGTATTGTGATAATGGCACTGCAATAAGAGATTTCCGTATTACTACATATGCCTGAAAATAAACCTAAAATAGCCGCAATTCAATTGGCTAGCGGTCCCAATGTGGGAGCAAATCTACTAGAGACAGAACGCCTCGTAGCAGAGGCGGTTGAGGCCGAAGCACAGCTCGTGGCCCTTCCTGAGAATTTTTCTTTTATGGGAAAACAGGAGCAGGATCTAATATCGGTGGCCGAGTCTAGTGGCAATGGACCGCTACAGGATTTTCTAAGTCAAATCGCTCGGAAATATAAAATATGGATTGTAGGCGGTACTATACCAATAAAAACTGCTAATTCAGATCTTGTGCGTTCAGCATGCATATTGTTTGATGATCACGGACAGCAGGTAGCGCGCTATGACAAGATACATTTATTTGACGTACATTTAATAGATGCTGGTGAAAAATATATGGAATCGGCTGCTATAGAACCTGGTAATCAGGTGGTCGTAGCCGATACTCCGTTTGGACGTTTGGGGTTAGCTGTTTGCTATGACCTCAGATTTCCGGAACTCTTTCGTGCTATGCTGGACCAAGGCCTAAATATAATAGCATTACCAGCTTCTTTTACTGCAATTACCGGTAAAGCTCACTGGGAATTATTAATTCGCACCCGAGCCATAGAAAATTTGAGTTTCGTTGTTGCGGCTGCGCAAGGTGGTTATCACATTAGTGGTCGTCAAACACATGGTCACAGCATGATTGTGAGTCCTTGGGGATCCATACTGGCAGAGGTTAACAAGGGTACCGGAATGATAGTTAGCCACATAGAACCTGGTTGCCAAGATAATATGCGCCGTAATTTTCCAGCTTTGACTCATAGGAAGATCAAGTGCAGCATATAATTAGGATATCATATTGGCTATTTTCAAAAATAATGCATTAATCACATGACTAATACAGACCTCGCCCGTTCCATACTTTTGGACGCTAGTGGCATAACACCAAACGATATCGATAAAGTCCTAGCGCGGTTGGGAACCAAAGGAATTGATGCCGCTGATATATACTTCCAAAGCAGTCGTCTGGAACATTGGGCACTGGAAGAAAGTATTGTCAAGGAAAGTAGCTACATTATTGAAACAGGTGTTGGAATAAGTGCTATTAGTGGTGAAAAGATTGGACTTGCTTACTCCAACGATCTTGCTTTAGCCCCAATGCTAGAGGCTGCGGCAGCTGCTCGTTCCATAGCTAACAGTACTAGTAGCTCAGTTAATAAGGTAAAAATACCACCAAAGTTTTCTAGTAAAACTTTGTATCAACCTCTTGATCCGTTAGTCAGTATGCCTGATGCTAACAAGGTTGAATTATTAAATAAGATTGACGCCGTAGCTAGGTCTCGCGATCCTCGAATTGAGAAGGTAAGTATTAGTTTAACAGCGGCATATAGTGTGATAATGGTGATAGATCAAGACGGCACCGCATTCGGGGATATTCGACCTATGGTACGCTTGAATGTTCACGTTATTGCCAAAAGTGGAAAACGCATAGAACAAGGCAGTAGTGGTGGAGGCTTACGACGCGGTCTCGACTGGTGTGCTGAAGAAAGTAATTATCGGCGTATTGCCAATGAGGCCGTTGATCAAGCCCTGGTTAATTTGGAAGCCGTGGCCACACCAGCTGGGACCATGACTGTGGTATTAGCACCTGGCTGGCCGGGTATTCTTTTGCACGAGGCTATTGGTCATGGATTGGAAGGCGATTTTAATCGCAAAGGAACTTCCGCTTTTGCTGGTCGCATTGGTCAACGAATAGCCGCACCAGGCTGTACCGTGGTTGACGATGGAACTGTAACCGAGAGTCGTGGATCATTGAATATTGATGACGAGGGAACTCCATCGCAGTATACAATATTAATAGAAAATGGCATACTAAAAGGCTACATGCAGGATAAATTTAACGCCCATCTCATGGGTACCATATCCACTGGCAATGGACGTCGCGAATCTTATGCACATTTACCGCTGCCCCGCATGACAAATACTTATATGTTGCCAGGTTCACACACTCATGCTGAAATAATTGCTTCTGTATCCAAAGGATTATATGCGGCCAATTTTGGTGGTGGTCAAGTAGATATTACCTCAGGAAAATTTGTATTTTCTGCTAGTGAAGCTTATTTGATTGAAAATGGTCGCATTATTTGTCCAGTTAAAGGGGCAACCCTGATTGGTAATGGCCCCGAGGTACTTACCAAAGTGGCTATGATAGGTAATAATCTGGAATTTGACCCGGGTGTTGGAACTTGTGGTAAAGAGGGTCAAAGTGTACCAGTAAGCGTTGGCCAACCAACATTGCGTGTAGATGGCCTAACAGTTGGTGGCACTGTTACTGACTGATAATTTTGTCGGCTTAACCTAAGAAGAGGATGTTTAATCTTATGCATGGTGAAGTACCATCTTTTTATCCCACTGTAGCTTGGTTAGTCATTTTTACCATTTTGGTTGGTTGTTCTGATGATACTTCCAACCCTCAAACCATGGCTAATACGCCAAAGGCACACTCTACGGCGCTTAAAACACCGCCAGCAATAGTAGATACTGAAGATACTAAAGCAGCGGGACGTGACTTGGCTTTTGATCAACAAAAGGGAAATTGTTTGGCTTGCCATCAAATTGATGGAGGAGATGCTCCTGGAAATATAGCGCCCCCCTTAGTTGGTATGAAACTTCGCTATCCAAACAGAGCCAAATTGCGAGCGCAAATTTGGGATGCTGCCGTTGCTAACCCCGAAACAATTATGCCACCTTTTGGTAGAAATCGTATATTAACCGAGAAAGAAATTGATCAAGTTGTTGCGTTCATTTGGTCCAAATGACCGAGGTGAGAATTTATTATGGTGAAGAATGGTTTAGCTGTAATTGGCTTCATCTGTATTGTGTTATTACCATTAACGGTACTTTCTGCCTCCCCTCAGGAAGATATCCAAAACTTTCAAAATTATTTCCTGAAGTTATTCCCTGGGGTTGAAAAGGATGAATTTGGGAATGGAGTCTATGCGATAGATGCCGTTGCCCGCCAAAATTGGATAGCAATTGAAGAGTTTCCTCCATATGAACCGTTCGTTGATGAAGGCAAGGTTATGTGGGAAACACCATTTGCTAATGGAAAAACTTATGCTAGCTGTTTTCCAGAAGGACCTGCTCAACGCAAGAATTATCCACGTTGGGATAAACAACGCAGTATGGTTGTAACTATGGAGTTGGCGATCAATGATTGCCGAATTGCTAACGGAGAGAAGCCCCTCAAGTATGCCAAGGGTCAGTTAGCCTCTCTTACAGCTTATATGGCTTACGAATCTCGCGGTCAAATAATAGATGTGAAGATACCACTAGATGATCCGAAGGCCCTGGCTGCTTATGAACAAGGTAAGCAATTTTGGTTAAAACGTATGGGGCAACTTGACTTGTCTTGCGCGCACTGTCATGCCAGAAACGCTGGAAGACAGTTGCGTAGCGACGTCCTAAGCCCGGCCTTGGGACATGTTACAGGTTGGCCAGTGTACCGATCAAAATGGGGAGAAATGGGGACCTTACATCGACGTTTTACCGGTTGTAACGAGCAATTGAAGGCGCGCCCATTTGATCCGCAAAGCGAACAATATCGAAATTTAGAGTATTTCTTGACCATAATGAATAATGGCTTATCTTTCAATGGGCCATCAAGTCGTAAATAATTGTTTTCGATAGAGATTGATTTACAGATTATGCTGCTAGATTTATTTTTGTAATGTTTCTGGAGCATTCCAAGTAAATTCCCAGGTTGTGTTCTCATGCTGAATAGTGGGAACACTCACGGACACTGTTGTTATAAAATAGTTGCGATTTTTATATGCGGAAGGTTGGTAAATACAAGGGGATTATCATGAGGAAAATTGTTCTGTATTACGGCTGGGTTTTCGTATGTTGCTTTATAATTAATTCCCAAAATCTATGTGCTTGTACCCCCGATGAGGTAAAAACTGAACTTGATCAAGCCCATGCTGCTTTTGACAAGGCCAGCAATGCTAATAGTGTTTGGATTAATACTGAAGATATGATCAAGATGGCAGAAGACCTCATGCAGCAGGGAAAGCTGGAACAGGCGCGGGACTTAGCTCATGAAGCACGCTATCAAGCTGAACTAAGCTATGCACAGAGCTTGCAGCAGCCCAATGGTTTTCCTGCCTATCTGCGTTAATTTATAACTTTTGGAACAAGTATTTAAAGTATAGTAAGTATAGTAGTGATAGCGATGGATTTCAGCATCCGCCTTGACCATAGTGGATGCTGATGGGTTATACCATAAATTTCTGGCTACTTGGCCTGAGCATCATGCGGCGTATTGACTGTTTGGTCGTTGCTAGCGTTGTTACCTTTCGGAGTATTTCCTCCTTCAGTCGCTGATTCAGCATCCGAGACAGTGGTTATACCACAGGCTTTATTGACGTAAGCAAGGTGCTCAGTCCTTTGTATTGCATAGGAATCAGCATCCGTATTCAATGGTAGTTCACGCATATATCGCAAAGATGATGCGGTACCACCTATATCTATGAGTACAAAGTCAGCAACAGCCAAAGTAGTGGAGATAAAACTGAGAAGGTACACCTCCGTGGCCACTCCACCTGCCAACGCAGCTGCGCTATAGAGATTGGCAGGCCCGATCAATGGAAACACAATGTATGGACCTGGAGGTAGTCCTGTTTTGCATACTGATTCCACAAAGTCTCGTTCTACCCGTTCTAAGCCAAAGTATCCGGCAACATCAAATAAACCGCCAATCCCAATCGTGGAATTTACCATAAAACGACCGGTAGATGCTGCTATAGCTTGCGGATCACCGACTAGTATTCCATTGAGTACAAATTCAATTTCAGTGAAATTGGAATAGACATTACCAGCCGCGTTTATCACAGCATTTGGTAGTATGGGTTGTAGAAATGCTACTGAAGGTTCAACAACGTATTCCAGCACCGTTTTGTTGAAACTGAACATGGAGCGATTAAATGACTCTAGCGGATCGTAAACAGCTGTGGCTAGCGAGTTTGTGGCTGTAATTGATAGCAATAACAGAACAGAACTGTATTTTTTTAGGCTGATCATATTGGGCTTGTATTCTAACGTTAAAATTACCAAATATTGTAATTACTTAATGCGGGTATGGTTAGCGTATGTGGCCACCTGGGGACGAGGTTTTTATTTCCACATAATAACCAAATTAATTGCTGTCAGCAGAGGGGTTGGATATAAAACCAAGCGCGGCGCATTGACTGCCAACAATTTAGATTTTAATTCACATGCGTTATGTTTACAAGCTATTTTACTAGGTGTTATTTCTCTTGCCTAGTTGCAGGTTATTACCCATATTATATTCCAATAGGCAGTTAATAACAACATGGAAATATTAACAATCATATATTGTTACGAATCATAATACAGACTTAGCTATTTGCTTTGACATACTGGCATAATTTTTCGGTCCTTAACGGCTTGCTCAAAATATGATATAATTTTACTGGCCTATAAGAGGTATCCAGAATATGACTGAAACACCTGCAACTTACTCCTCCCGTGCAGCATCCAATTTCGACCGCCGTCTCTCCCTTTCAGAAATAGAAGAACAATTTAAAACGGCCATTATTAACGCTGGGCTGCTTGCGCCTGAATATGTCGAAGTGGATGGCAAATTTCATAGGTTTTCTACAAGCGGCAGAAAGGGTGATAAGTCAGGCTGGTATGTAGTTAACAATGATAGTATTCCCAGCGGCTGCTTTGGCGATTTTCGGTATGATATTAAAAGAAGTTGGCGGGCAAGCATTGGCCGAACTTTGAGCAATGCAGAGGAGATAGCATACGCTCAAAAGATTGCCGACATGACCAGGGTTCACGAACAAAACGACGTTAAGATTAAAGCCGCTGCCCGCGAAAAAGCTAAGCAAATACTAACTCGTTCCACTGTTTGTCAGGACCATCCATATCTCACTGCCAAAGGCATTCAGGCGCATGGTATACGGGTGTATAGGAGTGCCTTGGTAATTCCAGTTATGTTTATGGATATCACGCACTCTTTGCAATATATACATTCTAATGGGAATAAATACTTTTTAAGTGGCGGTAGAATTTCAGGTTGTTACCATATTATTAGTGATAATAACGTAAATTTAGAATCTGCACCCGTATTATGTATTGCTGAAGGATTTGCCACTGCCGCGACCATTCTAGAGGCTACTGGGTATCCTACGGTTATAGCATTTAATGCTGGGAACTTAGCTCCCGCGTCTAAGGCAATTAGAGATCAATTTCCTAATACTCCCTTGATATTATGTGCTGATGATGATTATGCCACTGCGGGCAATCCAGGATTAACTAAAGCTAGAGAAGCAGCAAGTTTGGTAGGTGGTGTACTTGCTATTCCAACTTTTACTGATGATAGACCTGAAAAAGCCACAGATTTCAATGATATGGTTAATATATCTGGGGCCGCGGCGGTGCGTAGCATAATAGAAGCTGCGCTTGCGACTAGTCCTAAACAACTTGTTGAACCTCAAAGAAATGTAATCTCGGTAATTCCAACGCTGTCGGATATATTAAATCCAGATCAAGCCTGGCCCGATCCGGCCCCAATTACCGATGATCTAAAACCGGTTCCTAGGTTTACCGAGGATATGCTACCTAGCCCTTTTAATGATTGGGTTATGGATATTGCTAAACGTCAAAGTACTCCTCCTGACTACGTAGCTGTAGCAGCACTTACAGCCATTTCCATTGTTATTGGACGTAAAGTTAGAATTTATCCTAAGCGTTATGATGATTGGTTGGTGGTCCCTAATTTATGGTCAATGTTGGTAGGTAGACCTTCTTCTGGTAAAACACCTGCTATGCGTGAAGCGCTGAAACCATTGCACAAGGTAGCTGAGCTAGCTATTGAAAAATTTAGAGTAGAATTAACTAAATATAAAGCTGGATTAAAGTTGCGCGAACTAAAAGTCAAAGTTACCGAGAAAAAAGCACGAACGGCCTTAGCCGATGGCGATGAAAAATTAGCACAACAATTGCTGGTGGATATTGTTGATGTGCCTGCGATTCCAGTTGAACCTAGATATATAGTTAATGATACTACCATAGAAAAGCTAGGAGAATTATTAAATCAAAATCCCAATGGATTATTGTTGGAACGTGATGAATTATATGGATGGTTACATACCCTAGATCGAGAAGATCGCAGCAATGATCGAACTTTTTTTCTAGAAGCATCAAGTGGTGATGGTACCTACACCTATGATCGTATTGGTCGAGGTACGTTGCATATTCCAGCATTATGTCTTTCTATCGTGGGTGGTATTCAACCAGCTCGGCTGGCGCCATATGTCCGACATGCAGTGCGAGGTGATACGGCAGATGATGGTCTTATCCAAAGATTTCAATTAGCTGTATATCCAGATACTCCAGTATTTACGCGTGTGGATGAAATTCCAAACCTAAAAGCCCAAAAAGAGGTATTACAGATTTTTATAACTTTAGATAAATTAAAACCCCAAACCGGTAACTTTATATCGTTAAGATTTAATGAAGCCTCTCAAGAAATATTTTATGATTGGTTTGATAACAATGAGGCCATAATCAGGCAAAAAAATCTACACCCAGCAATGGAAAGTCATCTTATTAAATTTCGTAGTCTTATTCCATCGTTAGCATTAATTTTAGAGCTAATCACTAATCCTAATGCTACATGTGTGACTGAACAGGCCACCACTACAGCGTGTAGTTGGGCTAATTATTTAAGATTACATGCGGAAAGAATCTATAGTTCGGCTATTAACCCAATACCAATTAATGCATTAGCAATATTAAGCAAAATTGAAGATGGTAAATTACCTAATCCGTTTGTGTTCGGAGATATTAGGCGTGGTCATTGGGGAGGTCTCAATGATAAAACCGAAATTTTAATGGCTCTGGAATTATTGGAGGAACGCGGTTTTATTCGAACTGAAGTTATTAAGGTGCGCTCTATTCGACCTTCTACCATTTATCATATTAACCCCAAGATATTTCAAGTTCAATAATCATAATTTTTACATAGTACCACAAAGATGACCAACAGGTTTCTGATATTATGTTTATATTGCGGATATCAGGATATATTGCAACCTAACTCTGTTAAAATTAACTTGGTTACATGCCGATCAATATAAAAATGCGGTTACAAAATGCCTAAATTTTATTATCGTGCCTTACAACGCCACAGTGGTAAAATAGAAGATGGAGAGCTGGAGGTAGCTACAGAGGCTATGGTGTTAGCATACCTCCAAAAAAACTCCCTCATTCCCATGCAAATCAAGCCAGCTGGCGGAATTAGCAGTCTGTTTAGAAAGCCCAAAAATAACGTAAAATTTAAAGACATAATAATGCTTACCAGAGAACTTGCCACCCTTCTTGAGTCTGGTTTGCCTCTAGATCGAGCATTACAAATATTGATTGGCCTAGTAAGCGATACCCCACATTTTAAAACTTTATTGGAATCAATACAGAATAAAATCCGTGGTGGATCAACATTTTCCCAAGCTCTAGAAGCTCAAGGTGGAGTTTTTACTCGTTTATACATTAATACTATACGTGCTGGAGAGGCAAGCGGGGGGCTAGAAAAAGCTCTAAGAAAATTAGCCGATTACCTAGAACGCAATGCTGCCCTGAGAGGATCTATTACCTCAGCCCTCATCTATCCTACAATATTAATATTGGTAGCAGCCACATCTGTAATAGTTCTGCTGGTTTTTGTTGTTCCACAATTCACCCAAATGTTTGAAGATATGGGTAAAGACTTGCCTCTATCTACCCAAATAGTAATAGCCGCAGGTGATATAATTCGTAATTATTGGTGGGTAATTTTGGTTATTATAGGGGTTGGAGCAGCAATTGGTAGCAAACTCCTACAGCAACCCAATTTAAGGTTAGCCTGGGACAAATATTGGCTAAATTTTCCTATGCTAGGTGATATGCTATGGAAGCTGGAAACTGCTAGATTTTGCCATACCCTAGCCACTTTATTGGAAAACGGTATGCCCCTATTGGGAGCTATGGGCTTAGCCAAAGAAGTAGTAGAAAATAGCTGGATTAGCAGTAAACTGTCTGGTATAATTGATGCATTAAAGCACGGCAAAGGCCTGGCTACCCCACTTCACGAAGCCAAGGCTTTTCCTAAACTAGCATTACAGCTTATAAGCGTGGGTGAAGAGGCAGGAAATCTCGATAGTATGCTGACAAGAGTCGCGAACATCTACGACACAGAAACCAGACTAGCCATTCAACGGCTATTGACTATACTGGAACCGGCACTAATTGTAGGTTTGGGCTTAATGGTATCCGGAATAATAGTCTCAATTTTGGCGGCTATACTCGGAGCTAACGAATTGGTTATGCAGTAATAGCAAGGCCCGACGGGTTGCCTGGGACATATAGGCAAACCTACTTGCGCAAACTAACGCCTAAATCGAATTGGTATCGGGATAGAGGGATTTGAACCCCCGACAACCTGCTCCCAAAGCAGGTGCGCTACCAGACTGCGCTATATCCCGTGGCCCAAAATTGTAAGGTAAGAGCTTGGCATAATGCAAGCCCCAAATAAAATAATTTTTCTAAAATAAATACGATCTTTTATATAAAGTTTTAATCGATAATCCAACTTAATATGTAGTGTAATATTGGATGCATCACAACAAAATTAATTCCGAATGACTGCTCAATTAAACTCACAAACAACTATTAGCTTGGTGCCACCTGGCTTTGAAATAATTGCAAACCATGTACATATGGCTCTTTCAGAAGACCTAGGTACTGGTGACTTGACGGCCAACTTAATCCCTAAATCAGCGCAATCCATAGCAACTATTACCTGCCGTGATCCCATGATAGTTTGCGGTATCCCTTGGGTAGAAATGGTATTTCGGAAACTTGACAATAACATCAATCTTAATTGGACCATCCAAGATGGCAGCCCTGCCAATCCTGAGACCATACTGTGTACTATATCCGGCAATACCCAAGCCATATTGACTGGCGAACGCACCGCTCTAAATTTTTTACAAACCCTATCCGCAACTGCCACTGCCGTAAACAAATACGTAAATGCTGTAACTGGCACTGGGGTGCGCATTTTAGACACTCGCAAAACCTTGCCTGGTCTACGTGTTGCCCAAAAATATGCTGTGCGCTGTGGCGGCGGTTACAACCATCGCCATGGCTTATTTGACATGATATTAATTAAAGAAAATCATATTCAGGCCGCCGGCTCCATAGCTAATGCACTCAAAATTGCCGCACAGCATGCCCCCATAGACAATATTGAAATTGAAGTAGAAACCATAGCAGAATTAAGCCAAGCTCTAACTGCTGGCGCCAAACGGATTTTGCTGGATGACTTCAGCCTAAATCAGTTGCAAGTGGCAGTTGCTGAAAACAAAAGCCACAACACTCAAGCCCGCTTGGAGGCGTCTGGCGGTGTGAACCTAGATACAGTAAGAGCTATAGCAGCCACAGGCGTTGATGATATTTCAAGTGGTGACATCACTAAAAATATTAGGGCTATAGACCTTTCTCTACGCATCATCGAAACTAAATATTGAATTGATTATCTGTAATCTTGAATAAAACTATGGATAATCATCCAGTAAAACTGCGTAAGCCATCACGGCTACATTGCAGCGTTTTAGTCAATGTTTAAGTTTTTGCGTCTATACTATATCCTATACCAAAAAAATGTAGGCTTATATATCACCCAAGGAGACTGTGCACCCTACTGTCCGACAGCTGCTATGGCGCTCACAAACCAATAACCACTGAATTAAGAATAATTCAAGCGTTGGTTGTGCCCTATGCCTGCGCCAACTGTATTGCCAGTAAAATGAGGTGCGGTGGACTATATGAATCGTTATTTCACTTTGCTTCTAAGCACCAGCTTGATACTTGCTGGGTGCGCAATGGGTCAGGTCGATGTTCCTGAACCGATAGGCTATAACCATGTTTGGCAACGTAAAATGCAAGCGGCTTATCACTGGAACGCCCTGGCTGAATACCAAGCTGGACTCATAATGGATGCCATCAAGGATCCGTCACGCCCCATATTTATTGACTCTCAAACTGAAATTAATACCCCCTTTGCTCAGGCCTATCATGGCATGTTACAAACCAACTTGGTTAGGCGTGGGGCCCTAATAGTGACCGAAATGGTCCCAAACGGAGTAATGGTTAAATACACCGCTCAAGTAGTAGACCACAAAGATCGTGGCAAAATTCTGTTTGACAATGGCATGCTCCCGGGCCAAAAAACAGAAATAGTCAGACCACTACCCCCCTGGAGCTATAGGTCTGTAGATCACACCGAAGTAATTATCACTACCCAAGTACTGCAGGGCGCTTTGGTAATGCACTCAAGCAGTGATGTGTTTTACTACAATGCGGGCGATACCGATCACTACTTTCGCCCTTACCACAAGCCATTTGTAGGCACCAACGTGCATTTCCGCATCACGGATAAATTGGATAATTCTGATGATCTATAACGTACTAAAATACGGCACCGCACTTGGAATTTTAATCCTTATCCTTGTTGGCTGCGATGGCACTGTACCCATTATCCAAGAAGAACCGGCTATAGCCCACATGATAGAGGCTAACCAAGAAGCTGCCGATGCCATAATCGAAGGCGCCAGCGGCAATCTAGACCTGCAAAAACCAATAGTAGCAGTATCATTTGTTAATATTGATAATTTGGAACAATCTTCATCTTTTGGGCGCATTGTCTCTAAACAAATAGCCGCCAGATTTACCCAGCATAGATTAAGCATCAT
>JXSN01000694.1 GCA_001276605.1 Achromatium sp. WMS2 | reverse complement strand
ACTCTTCCGTCAATTAAACAGCCACTTATGCAAATTGAAACAACAGCCAAAACATACTACTCAAGCAATTGAACCCACATATGCATTTCACCATATCAAGGCAATGTTAAAGATCAAGATGGGACTGGAATTTTCTTATTAATCCGAAATTGACAGTGACAAGATATCCACAATAAGGGGGGTGTCTTTGCTCCAATAAACCAGAAAAATGTATATATATAACAAGACTTATTTTTACGATCTACCTATCCTTGCTTGTGAGCATTGGTGGTTCAATCAGGAGGATTTCATTCCCAATTTATAGTGATCATTCAAACAAATCCTGTGGGATAGTATGTAGTGGTTGTGTGTTCATATATGTTTTATGAAAGGCAAGCAAAACAGGATAATGTGATTGCAACCATTCTCTTATTGTCTGAGTAGGTTTGCTTTCCATTTACTGTTGTGTACATGTAAATATCCAATTTTCCTGTGGTGACAAATGTGTTTTGATTTTGTAACATTTGTGAATTTGCAATAATAGGTCGCGACATTCTCTTGTCATAGTAGTATCATTTTTCTTGTGATGATATTTCAAATTGCAATAATCCCATTGAAATTTAAGCCACTACCAAATTGCTATCAGCATTGGAGTTGCCCAGTCTGTGTTGGAGTCATGAGTCCATGCTGTATGCCATAATCCTGTTAGAAAGTTGCGCCATGTCAATGGTTCTTGCTTGGTAGTTA
>JXSN01000693.1 GCA_001276605.1 Achromatium sp. WMS2 | reverse complement strand
TGTCCTAATGAGAACGGAAAATCTAGCAATCGAGTCTTGTGAGTGCGATGCTCAATACCTAAGCCGACGGTCAAGCGTCGTCTTAAATTTTGCAGTACAATATGGTTAAATCCAGCTGTATAGGAAATATAATCACTTTTTATATTTAGAATGTCAGCTGGTTCCTCTATGACCAGGGCGTTGCTGCGCTCGAAACCAAACTGAAAACTTATCAAGGGGGTTACAGGCAAACTGATATGGGCTCGTCCATTGTGATTGCCTGTACTGAGGCCATAGTCCAAAGAAACAATTTCACCTAAACCAATGATATTACGTAAATTTCCAGTTAGAACTCCACGATGTTCACCTTGGCTAACCGCACCATAGTTATCCAAGCTGAGACTAAAATTGGTGCGTGATTTTTCGGTGGCTTCTATGTCCAAATTGGCTAACCCCAATTCTACGCCAGGATTAAGTTTAGTATGCAGTGACTGGATTAATGGATCTTCTAGCAGTAAAATGAGACGTTCTTGCAATGTTGGCAAATGCAACGGCGGACCGGCGGCTAGTTGTACCCGCTTAGCTATGTAATTAGATGGCAAATGAGGAGTATTGGTAACATTGATTTGCTCTAACTTGCCTTCTATCAATTTAAACTGTAGTTGTTTTATATGGTTATCATAACCTAAAAACAAAGCACCTGAGTTAATATAGCCATTATCCACATACAATTTCGTTAGGCGGTAACGC
>JXSN01000692.1 GCA_001276605.1 Achromatium sp. WMS2 | reverse complement strand
TTTGCGGCTATTGCTCGCTTACGAGAAAATAAGGATTTAAATCCTAACGTGAGGGTGAGATTTACTAGTTATAATCAGGTAGTTTTAATTACTGGTCAGGTTTTTAATGTTCAGGAGCGAGAACAAATACAGCAGCAAACTCAGTCTATACCTGATGTAAGTAAGGTTGTGAATGAGTTGACAGTGGCTGATCCTGCGACTTTTGAGCAGGTAAGTCGTGATATGTATTTGGTGGCTAAGGTTAATTTGGCGTTATTTAATTTGGGGTTACCAGATTTTGATCCTACACGGGTTAAAGTTGTGGCTGAGTTGGGTACTATATATTTGATGGGGCTGTTAACCCCTGGTGAGGTCGATACCGTGGTTAGGCAAGTGCGTAAGGTGGATGGGGTGCGGCAGGTGGTGGCCTTGTTTGAGCAAATTCAGGTTTAAAACTTAAACCTTACCTTTTTGTAGGGCTGAATAGAACGCGTATTTCTGTTAATCTTGTGACGTGTAAACGTGATCAGTTGCGCAAGTGGTATAACTTTAGCGATTCAGTTATCAGGTCATGGTTGTTTGTGCTTTATACTAGGCTGCCCGGGTTCAAAATTTTGCAATAGAGTTTGCAATGAGAATCAGGTGTCTTTATTATACGTGTTTATTATTTCCTTATACAATAATATGTTATTTGAAACCAATACTCTTCTGACTAATAAATCACTTTACCTTTCAATACAGCGCAAGCCCG
>JXSN01000691.1 GCA_001276605.1 Achromatium sp. WMS2 | reverse complement strand
AAAAAAATGGCTGCCTCTAGCTGATTCCGGAAAACACATGTGTGTAAGAGAGTTAGGGCGACAAGAACCAACGCCGTCTTTACGGTATAGGGCGGAGTGGGTCTGCACTTATGTTTGAAATTGGTATGCTTGAATTTAGTCTTTAATTTTTTTGTCAAGCATTAAAAACTGGATTATCGAGTAACATGGAACGTAGACAGGGGGCGCTCCTGCGTCCCCACAAAACCTAACCATAATGATGTCAACACGCCCTCGATTTACGTCACTTCGTAATGTTAGATTTATAGAATATACTAGGCTGTAGCATAAAATATTCTAATGTTTAGGGTTGTTGTATATTTTATGCAGCCCAAATTTAGATTTTTGATAACACCCATTTGAATATAATTGATTAATTCTAAAAGACTTTTATCCGTGAATTAGCATGGTTCTTTTCAAACATAACTTAACCCTGAATTACTAATGCTGTATGCTTTTTGCAACGCTTTTCAATACTGTATCTTTTTTTCAAAAAACTGATGCATGATGGTCATTCATAGACTATTATGATCTCTACATAACGTACAGTTTTAAATCCAACCGAAACCTTTCGGGAGACTCTTATGAAAAAAAGTATATTAACGGCGGCCATAGCAGCGGCTTTGGTGGCACCGGGGCTCAGCAGTGCTGATGTGACCATGTACGGCAAGCTGCGGGTTGCCACTCAAGTACATGATCGCAGCGAGAGTGCG
>JXSN01000690.1 GCA_001276605.1 Achromatium sp. WMS2 | reverse complement strand
CTTCATAGGACCTAATCGAATGGTCAAACACGAATATAATGTTGGCTTTTGGAGGATATGGTGTAGGATTACTGGAAGGCAAGATTAAATAAATTACTATTGCTGCGATTATACTGCCAATAGCATTTTGCAATATTGACCTCACTGGTTATATCCTCCAATAAACAAATCAGCTTTGATTTTGCCCTTCAAGATGGAAAATAATAAATCTGTTGTATCAAATGTATTCTCTTAACTTAATCGAGATTAAGTTAAGCACCCTCAATAATCTTTTCCAAAACCTTCCTTATAGTGTCAGGGCTTGCTTCAAAAAATTGCCCTTCAGTTACAGCAGCGATTTGTTTAAGTATCTCAAGCGCTGCGGCTTCTTCTTGTACCTTCGGGTTGAGCGCATAGCCGATTGTAAAGATCCGCACCGGCTTCCTCTCTGGGCTAGATCTAATTTTTTGTAGCAATTGATCTAAAGCAGTATTATTTTCATCATCAGTAAGTGTGTCTGGTTTGATTTTACTACGGTTATTCATCCCATCAGTTAACACAATTACCGCCGAAATCAAAGCTGATTTGTTTATTGGAGGATATAACCAGTGAGGTCAATATTGCAAAATGCTATTGGCAGTATAATCGCAGCAATAGTAATTTATTTAATCTTGCCTTCCAGTAATCCTACACCATATCCTCCAAAAGCCAACATTATATTCGTGTTTGACCATTCGATTAGGTCCTATGAAG
>JXSN01000689.1 GCA_001276605.1 Achromatium sp. WMS2 | reverse complement strand
TGGCCGAGGTGACTGGTTACCCGATTCGCCCCTCTACCAACCTCATGGAATCTTCCTACGACAACGGTGCCTACATTGCCGTCCATTCCATTATCAAGCGGTTGGCTGCGAAGGTATCCAAAATCTGTAATGATCTACGATTGCTGTCGTCTGGCCCCAGGGCTGGGCTCAATGAAATTAACTTTCCGGTGCGAGCAGCCTCCTCGCCGATGAGGTCACCCTGGTGATGGCCAATCACATCGTTCAGGTATGTCACGATGCCAATTGAATTGGTGACGTAACTCCGGCACCGCTCCGCATTGGCAGTAATCCCATCGATGCACTTACTGCGCAGAGTGTCGCACGCATTTGTCAGCAAATGGATGGACTCGAACATCGCCTGCGACAGGGCCGGCTCCATCACGTTAAGTTCCAGCTGGCCTGCTTCAGCGGCAAAACAGACCGTAACGTCATTCCCGAACACCTTGAAACAGATCTGGTTGACAACTTCAGGAATCACCGGATTCACCTTGGCCGGCATAATGGAAGATCCAGCCTGCATCTCTGGAAGGTTAATTTCATTGAGCCCAGCCCTGGGGCCAGACGACAGCAATCGTAGATCATTACAGATTTTGGATACCTTCGCAGCCAACCGCTTGATAATGGAATGGACGGCAATGTAGGCACCGTTGTCGTAGGAAGATTCCATGAGGTTGGTAGAGGGGCGAATCGGGTAACCAGTCACCTCGGCCA
>JXSN01000688.1 GCA_001276605.1 Achromatium sp. WMS2 | reverse complement strand
GTAAACCCCACTGATTACAATAACTAATGCGCTCATAGTACAGATAACTATGGTATCTATAAATGGTTCGTAAAGGGCCACCAAGCCTTGACGGATCGGATATTTTACCGAAGCAGCAGAATGGGCTATGGCGGCTGACCCCAAACCAGCTTCGTTAGAAAAGGCAGCGCGTTTGAAGCCTTGTAGCATAGCGCCTGTCATACCTCCAACCGCAGCTGCTGGGGTAAAGGCCTCGGTGAATATTTTGTACAAAGCTGTCGGCACTTCAGTAGCATGCGATCCAATAATCCAAAGACATATAGACAGATAAAGTATTACCATCAGGGGTACAATGGCCTCAGCAGCCAGGGCAATACGGCGGATACCTCCTATGATTACGATACCAACTAAAAATGACATTATTAAGCCATAGGCGATGGGCAGTTTAGCAAAGAACGGAAATTGCATTTTTAGAACCCCCAGTGATTGACTAATCTGAAATGCGCTGCCTGCCCCGAGTGACCCCAATATAGTGAATACTGCAAACATTCCGGCCAAAAATAGCCCTGATTCTTTCATCCCGAGTTCGGCAAAACCCTTGGACAGATATTCCATTGCCCCTCCCATCACTCTACCATCGGTACGAAATTCTCGGTACATTTGAGCTAAGGTGGCTTCGGTAAACTTAGTAGTCATGCCAACAAAACCGGCTAAAATCATCCATAAAGTTGCGCCTGGTCCTCCTAAAGAAATT
>JXSN01000687.1 GCA_001276605.1 Achromatium sp. WMS2 | reverse complement strand
TAGTTATAGAATCGCACAGTAATTCGCTTAAAAAGCCTTCTAATACTTCAAAATTTGCTTTATCGCGTAATAACCGCTTGAGGGCCCAATCAAAACTAATTAATTTGCGCTTAGCCATATTTTTACCTACGTTATTCCGGCATGGATTGCCGGAATCCAGATGTCAGGGATGACAACATAATCAAGCTCACCATAAATGAAAAGGGGCAGGGGTGAGGAAAGTAGTTACAGAAATTGATTTTTTACCGCAATAATTGCTCAATGCTATCACAATCTAATATGGCCTCGGACCAAGTTTCCAACTGTTCTAAAGTAGCTGTATCCAGTTTGCAGATGCTGGCTGGTGACAACGGGCCAAATTTTTTAGTAAGTTGGCGCTTGAGTAGGGCCGCTTGTCCCTTGACCTCCCCTTCGGCCAAGCCAATTTCACGCCCTTTGGCCTCACCTCTAGCCTCACCCTCAATCAAGCCAATTTTACGGCCTTCATCCTTAGCATTAGCCATAGCTGCTTTTAACCCCATGTAATCCAGCAGATTTTGCTCATAAGTGGTATGTTGTTGGTAGCTTAAGTTGGCAATTTCCGCTGCACGGAAGGCTTTATTAAATACGGGTTCATTCAAGATAGCTGGAATAGAATCCAAATCTTCTAAATTTTTTAAGAAATATATCCATTTATCAAAATGGCTGGTTAGTTCATGCTCCTGTTTGGTAAACAATGGCATTTGCAAAAACCTAAA
>JXSN01000686.1 GCA_001276605.1 Achromatium sp. WMS2 | reverse complement strand
TGGCAATTTACTCCCCAATTGCAATATTCACTATGATAATCCCTTTGAAGCCATAGCCCGTGGCGCTTGCCGCTATGCAGGCGGGGATATCAACTTAACATTGGTACATGATTATTGTTTGAGAGCCTGGGATGCAGAGCGTGGTGAGTATAACCTGGTGCCAATTGTACCCAAAGGGACTCGTTACCCCACAGAAAATCCAGTATCAGTAAAATATGTCAACGGTGCATGTGAAGGCGCAACTATTTTGGGAATGGTAATCATAGAACGTTCAGAAATGGTACGTCCTGAAGGCGTATGGGAAGTAGTAGGTGGCCGTTTACAACGGCGTAAAACCGATTGGCACAAGGAGAATACCCTACGTGAACTTAACCCAGGCGATCGGGAATTTATTCATGCCAACCCACCCTGCACCACTGGCACCAAGCGCTTTGTAGTCAGTTTTGGAGTTGACGTCAACCGCCGTTTAACCATATCGTTACAAGACTTAGCCACCGACAATGTTTCCTATGTACAATTATACGATGGCCAAAAATTAAATCTACCTGTGCATGATTTGCCATTTGTAAAGCTTTAAACCTGACACATAAAGGTGTATAATTTACCTAAATATAGGTTATTGCATATTATAATATAGTGTCATTCTAGTTATGTTCTTGGGGGCGCCGGAGCGTCCCTAGAGGCGTTCCCACGCTGGAGCATGGGAACAATAAGGATTTGTTTTTGTTTGATGCTGAA
>JXSN01000685.1 GCA_001276605.1 Achromatium sp. WMS2 | reverse complement strand
GTGAATTAAGGCCCCCAGTCCAATACCAAGCACAATGTAACTCCATACTTTAATAACAATATCATGCGCATGTTGAAAGCCGTGGTGAATACGTTCACCCCATGTCATGCTGATATTTGGCACTTCTGCTAAGCGGGTATTTTGCATAGCCTGCACCCAGTCTTCTAAGTATCTTTCCATATTTAGGTTGCCAATCAATAATCCTGCAACTATAGCAATGAGTAATCCCATAGACAGGTAAAAAATAGCTATCTTCCATCCGAATAGACCTAGTAACAGAACTAAGGCTACTTCATTTACCATGGGCGCTGCAATTAAAAAGGAAAACGTTACTCCTAATGGCACTCCAGCTTGTAAAAAACCAATAAACAGTGGTACTGCCGAACACGAGCAAAATGGGGTTACGATGCCAAGGGTTGCCGCTAATATGTTACCCAGTCCTAAACGTTTACCTGATAGCAATGCGCGAGTAACCTCTGGCGATATAAAAGTGTGCACTATACCCATTATAAATACGGTGCTAGTGAGTAAAAGCAAAACTTTGGGGGTGTCGTAGAAAAAAAACTGTAAGCTTTTGCCGAAGTGACCATCGGGAGCTACTGGCAACAAGGCTACCAAGAACCTTGCTATTAAATCCAACCAACTATACAGCCCAATCCACATTAAAGCTATTAGCAGTAAAAAAATTAATGGATATTTAGTTGATAAAATATGTACTTGTTTAATAATCATAATTCA
>JXSN01000070.1 GCA_001276605.1 Achromatium sp. WMS2 | reverse complement strand
GGAAGCTAGACATACTGGTGGCAACTGATGTTGCGGCCCGGGGTTTAGACGTGGATCGAATTACTCACGTGGTAAACTACGATATTCCTAACGATCCTGAATCCTATGTGCATCGTATAGGGCGTACTGGACGCGCGGGCCGAGTTGGGCATGCCATATTATTGGTAGAACCTAGGGAACGCCATCAATTACAGGCTATCGAGCGCACTATTCGCCAACGTATTGCTCCATTACCCTTGCCTTCGGCAAATCGCGTAAGTGAACATAGAATAGATCGTTTCACACAATTAGTGCGCGATACTCTGGATGAGCAGGATTTAGACTTTTTTCACAGCCTAATCACTAGGATAAGTCAAGAACAAGAGCTTGGGCTGCTGGATATAGCAGCAGCTGTTACCTATTTGGTGCAGCGCGAGCGTCCGCTAGAGGTGCCAGAAACTATACCGCCGGTGCGTATGGAGCGGGGGCAATTACGGGATGATTCAAGAAACGGTGGCGTACGTTATGGCGCTGAAGGCCGTAAACGGGGGTTAGACCGTTTTAGAACCGAGAGACGTGACCGTGTGGATAGGTCAGACCGGGCGCCAGATAAGGCCCCTGGTGGCGAAAGAGTTCCAGCACATGCTGGGCATAGATATTCAGCTCCCGCTTGGAATCCCAAAGGCGGCGAACGGCCTGAAGTAAGTGGGGGACGCCGCGAGCATGGGGCAGTACGCCGCAATAATTTGGTCCCGATGTCTAGCTATCGCATAGAAGTAGGAAGAGCTGATGGTGTCAGCCCACGGGAAATAGTTGGGGCTATTGCCAATGAGGCTGGTTTAGAAGGAAAGTACATAGGACGCATTTCCATTCAAGATGAGTATAGTATCCTAGATTTGCCGGGGGAGATGCCGGCGGAAATCAAGCAACATCTGCGTAATGTTATTGTATGCGGTAAACGTTTAGATCTAAAGCTTTTTGGTGCGGCAACCGGTAAGGAAGCCCAGGGCAACTTTGCTGCTAGAGAGAGTAGACGTCCCCGGCGTGACAACAGTTACAATGATTGATCATATGTAACTAATTTTCCAATTCCCAAGTCGATACGCTGATGGCTTGGGATTTTCCCCGGCGCACGTCCTGAGTTGGAACCGGCTCATACCGGTTATTAGATACTTGGTTGATTATACTCAAGTTATGGATTGATTTTTGCAAACATTCAATAACACGTGAAGAATACCCTGAAATATGTAGTTGGAACTTTAACGTGGTTTTTATAAGGGCAGTAGCTTGTTATGCGCTTAAATATTCAAAGATTACGCGGTTTTGTGCCGCTACGCGGTTTGGTAGATGATAGTCTGAGATTAATTGCCAAGCACTCCAGGGCCTTTAGGTTAAGAAAAAACGATGTTCTGTTTGAAATTGGCGATACTTCACCTTATAGTTACTTTTTGTTAGAAGGTGATCTTGAAAGTCGTACTGCCGAAAACTCGGTCTCTATCTTAAATGCAGATATAGATCAGGCACTTTATCCCATTGGGAATCTGATCCCGCGCCAGGTTACTGTTAAAGTTATTTCCGAAACCGCGGTACTAACGCGCATAGAACGCAATATAGTGGACAAGGAAATTGCTTGGGGACAAGCTGAACTCGGTAAAGCCGTAATCTGCGAATTTTCTGGATTACCCCAAGAAAATCAAGAATGGATGTTGATGCTGCTGCATTCTCCAACATTCTTTAAGCTACCAATGAGCAATGTACAAATTCTGTTTCAAAGATTCCAAGAAAGTTCCTATACCAGGGGGGAAGTAGTAGTTAAGGAAGGGGATCCTGGCGAAAAGTATTTCATAATTCGCAGTGGCATTTGCAGGGTTAGTCGTAAAGCTCAAGGGCGCGAAATAATACTCAATACATTAAAAGCCCCCGAAGGGTTTGGGGAACAAGCCCTGATATCTGATCAGCCACGCACCGCTACTGTTACCATGGAAACCCCGGGCATTATTATGTCGCTGGCTAAAAAGGATTTTGTGGCACTCATGCAAGCACCATTGCAGAAACATATAAGTTTAAGGCACGCTATGAAATTGGTTGAGACTGATCGAGGGCGCTTAATCGACGTGCGCAGCGTATCCGAATATGATCTGGGTCATATCCCCGGATCCCGCAATATACCTATTTATCTCATGTATCTCAAGAGGGAAGTGTTTGTACCAACACGCACCTACGTTGTCTACTGCGACAGTGGCGCCCGCAGCGAGGCGGCGGCATTTTTGTTAACCCAGCGTGGATTAAAGGCATATGTACTAGAAAATGCCGCCGAGGCTCTTGCTAAATTTTCCTGAATTTTAGAGTACAACTCTCCGAAACTACTAGCCATTCACTTAGTGTGTAATCATGAGAACACGTCAGGGCCTTGGAAATTACGCAGCGCAGTGCGGAATGAGTTAAACGGGCTAAGAATAGAGTCGCCTACAATAATTGCCGCACCAAACCAGTCGAAAAAAGTTAGGGCTCCTTTGGATTTAAAAATCAGATAGGTCATTAAGGCTGTGGTTATAATCAATGCCACAACCGAAGAAATTAAATCCACTAAAAAAGTAGTACTGTTTATATCACCCGATTTAAAAAACTCTAAAAACAGCACGATCACACACAACATCAAAAATAGGTAGCCTGACGTACCATTCATATCAAAAGTAGTAGGAAACGTATGGACTACCACCATGTAGATTATCAGGAACATAGTCCAGGGAATTTTGTTAAACATTTTAAGCATGGGGGGTACTCCTTGAAGCATGTTTGGAAAATTAGGCAATACTCAAAACCACTTAAGCGTTAAACATACTGATGCGAATTTGACCATAAATAAAAAGACCCCTAGCTGCAAACACAACAACCAACCGGGGCCCTGTTCTAATTGGTACAAACAGCCTTGCGACTAAACCGCTCCAATCCTTTGCATTAAGCTGAAGCTTTTTACAAATGGTCCGGCCATGCGTGGATCCTTAATCATAGCACCGAAGTCCCCTTTGGGGAATTTCAGCTTACCCATCGCAAAAGCACTACCTAAGCTCATCATGCTTACGCCTTTTTCTACCCATTTCATCCAATCAGCACGATCAGCGCGCATATCCCAATCTGGATCTTCACCGTTGTAGGAGCCAGCACGTACACATACTCCATTCTCGACTACGAAAACACCAATCGGTTTGTCCTCGCCCTTAAAGCCACAAGCAATTACGGAATTAAACCCAATTGCGGCCAATGCATCCTTAACCTCAGGCTCGCTATTCCAAGCATCTTTTAGTTGGTTCATCCAAGCTTCGCTAAACAGCTGTTCTGCCATATTAAAAACTCCAGGAGTAGGTTGTTAAAATAACTATTGATCAAATGGTACCGACGGCGGGACTCGAACCCACACAGCTTGCGCCACTACCACCTCAAGGTAGCGTGTCTACCAATTCCACCACGTCGGCTTAATTAATTACATTGGTGCCCAATGTTACGGCTAATTCTTAGTCCCTGCGTTTGGATTTCCAGTACCGTTCGGCTTGCCATTGCCAACAGCAACGTTAGGCCCTGTTTGGGGTGCAACCCCGGCCTCAGCAGCAGGTGGTACCGCGGCTGCGGGGGCTTTCGTATCAAGTTCAACCGGAACCACGGCTTTGGGGGCAACATCTTCTGGCGTTGGCTCAGAAGTCTTACCATGATCAGGTGCGACAGCAGGCTGAGGAGCCGGAGCAACTGGAGCTGTAAGATCATCCGCGCTTGTAGCTACAGGTTTGACACTGTCGGCTGGTTTTTCATCAGCACCCAATTTGGCACTGGGCGCCACGACTAATGGTTGTGAAACCAATGGTTGTGAGGGTGCGTTCTCCCCTGATTTAACCTCAGCTGGTATCACCGCTGGGGTTGGAACTTTGGTGTCAACACTGCTGGTTACTGTCTTATCAGCGTCACCACTAGCATTAGGTACCGCGGTCTTTGACCCTGCCTCATCCTTTACTATTGTGGGAGGTTGGGGTGCAACTTGCGGCGCAACATTTGGAGTTAACTTGGGATCAGTTGTAACTACAGGAGGTACCGTAGGCTCCTTAGGTACCGACTTAGGACCAACTTGCTGAGCTTTAGGCGCAGGTTCCGATACTGGCGGTTGATTTTTTTGGGGTACATCCGCAGGTGGAATCACAGGTTCCTGGGTATTATTGGCTACTGGCACTGGGTTGGCGGTAGGTGGAGCCGTTACAACCTGAGGCTCCGGGGCCGGCATCTGATCCATAATCCCTGTAGGTTTAGCGGTTTGGCTTGCATAGTAGGCCAGGGCTAAGCTGGAAGCAAAGAATAATGAAGCCAAAACTGCTGTGGCGTGCGACAAAAAGGATGTGGAACCACGGGCTCCAAACACCGTCGCCGAGGCCCCGCTGCCGAATGCAGCTCCGGCATCAGCACCCTTGCCATGTTGTATTAGCACCAATCCAATGATGCCAAGCGCTAAAAATAAATGTATTACAACTAAAATCGTTTGCATTTAAGTATCTTAAAACACACAATCACAAAAGTCCATTGGGACTGATTACAGAACACCAAATTGGCCTAATTGGCTGCCATGCCTATCGCCAAAAAATCAGCCGCGTTAAGAGATGCTCCACCTATTAGCCCGCCGTCTATATCAGCTTTGGCCAAAAGTTCGCCTGCGTTTCCAGGTTTCATACTACCACCGTACAAAATTCTAACGGATTGTGCCACATCCTGACTATAATTAGCAATACGCTGGCGGATAAAATTATGTACATCCTGGGCCTGGTCTGGCGTTGCAGTGCGACCGGTCCCAATTGCCCATACTGGTTCATAGGCAATTACCCCCTGTCCTAGCAAGGATATACTGCCATGCTCGACTACTGCATCTACTTGTTGGGCTACGATGTCCTCAGTGGCACCGCTTTCCCTCTGTTCCAAGGTTTCGCCTACACAAAATATGGGAATGAGACCAAACTTCACCGCAGCGGCAAATTTTTCAGCCACCAACGCGTTACTTTCCTTATGGTAGGTACGCCGTTCCGAATGACCTACTATTATATACTTGCAGCCAAAATCTTGAAACATGGGACCGGAGATTTCACCGGTGTAGGCGCCAGAATCATAAATGGATAGGTCTTGACCACCCCAAGAAATTGGGCTGTCCTGGAGTAAGGATTGAGTCTCCGGTAAAAATATTGCAGGTGGACATACGACAATTTCAGCCCTGGATACTTGTGTAATATTGGCTTTAATTGCTACCAGGAGGTCCCTAACACTACTAAGGCTCCCATTCATCTTCCAGTTTCCGGCTACCAGTGGTCGGCGCATATCATCCGTTCTCAATCAGAGTTTAACCCTGTAGTATCAAATGTTTGGTATTATTAAGGTAATCCCAGGCGATCTATTTTCTAAATTTAACTACATCATATCGGAATACTAAGGGGTTGGCAACCATTCATATTATACTGAAATAAGCCCTGGTCACGATATCCATGCCGCAATACGGATATGCTACTATAATTTTTAGTAAAATTAACCTCAATACACATTATTTTAAATTGTTTGGGCCATAATACTTAATTATCCATGCAGATGCGCATAAATTTTCTGAGCTAATGCCTTGCCAATACCCGTGATCTGAGTGATATCTTCCACACTAGCCTTGAGTAACTCCTGTAATCCTCCAAACTGATTGATCAGTAGGCGCCGCCGCTTATTACCAATACCTGGAATGTCCTCAAGTATGGAGTTACGACGCGCTTTCGAACGCTGCCGTCTATGCCCAGTTATGGCAAAACGATGCGCCTCATCACGTAATTGCTGAATTAAATGTAATGCTGACACATGCTGAGACAAATCAAGAGGAGCTTTATGCCCAGCAACCCATAATTGATCCAAACTAGGTTTGCGGCCTTCACCTTTGGTTATAGCCATCAGCACAGGACCTTGAATATCCAAGTTATGTAGGACGGTTAGAGCCTGAGTTAGCTGCCCACGCCCCCCATCAATGCATAGCACATCTGGCAATGGAAATTCTCCACTTATAATCCTGTGGTAATGACGGGTTAACGCCTGGGTTAATGCCGCATAATCATCGCCGCCGGTAATATTCTCAATGTTAAACCGTCTGTAATCTGCTGTACGAGGACCATTTTGGTCAAACACTACACACGATGCCACAGGTCGTTCGCCGCTAGTGTGGCTAATATCGAAGCATTCTAGACGGTTGGGTGTAAATTTTAATTGTAAGATTTGGCGCAAATTTTCCAACTGTGTCACATAGTTTTGATGACTTGTAACTTGCGATTGCACAGCAATCTTGGCATTGTCTATAGCCATTTTTAGCCAATGTTTACGTTCACCTTTGGGTTTATTGTGAATATTCACAGTATATCCCGCATGATGGGATAAAACTTCGATAAGTACCGGGAGATCCACAGGTAAATAGTTGGCTAATATTTCTGTGGGTATTGTGTGCTCCAAATAATATTGCAGGATAAAGGCATATAATACAGTATCGTGATCACTTTCATAGTTGGGCAAGCGGGGCTGAAAATTTTTAGTACCCAGGACATGACCATCGCGCACCTCGATAATTTGAATGCAGGCAATATTGTTATCTATTACTAAAGCGAGGATATCCAAATCCCCTTTTTCACCTGCTATGTGTTGGCGCGTGTAGATACGGCGTAAATCTACAATCTGATCCCGTAATTTTGCAGCCTGTTCATATTCCAACTTTGCCGCAGCAAGTTCCATATTGTGTACTAAATTATCTATAATCTGATTAGCACGCCCTTCTAAAAATAAAATACTATTGGCTACCTGTTCAGCATAATGCTCAGCACCAACTAACCCTACACAAGGCCCGGTACAGCGTTGAATTTGATATTGTAGACACGGTCGACTGCGATTCCGATACCAAATTTCGTTGCACTGTCGCACTTGAAATAAATTTTGTACTAATTTTAAAGTATTTTTAGCGGTCGTTACACTATGATAAGGGCCAAAATGCCGGCCTTGAGTTTTTTTGGCCCCGCGGTGCAAACTGATACTTGGAAAAGGATGCTGAGTTGCCAGATAAAGATACGGATAGCTCTTATCATCCCGAAGTAACACATTGTAGCGAGGTTGCAGGCGCTTAATGAGGGCATTTTCCAACAACAGCGCCTCAATTTCAGTATTGGTTACCGTAATTTCTATGGCATTGATAGCCGCAACTAAGCGTTTAATTTTCGGACTAGGGTTACTCCGAAAATAACTACTGACTCGGAGCTTTAAATTCTTAGCTTTACCTACGTAAATGACCTGGTTTTTATGATCGAGCATCTTATACACCCCCGGCTGCTGTACCAGGGTGCGGATGAATTGTTTATAATCAAAACCAGTCATAATTTTAAAGTTACGCCCAGGACTTGCCAATATAATTACAGCGGCTATAGTTTAGTAGAGCATGTTGACACTAAGTAGCCGCCGGCCAATACTTATCCGCTTAGTCGACAGAGCACATCACAACTACACAACATATGGTTACGCAACTTTATGTAAACCCCCAGTGCCCAATGCCTAACATACTACATATAAGTACCTGGATGTTTGTGGGAATGGCTGCATATCCCAAAAAATTAGAACTTGATACTATACGGGACGTCAATATATGGAGTTTTTTGCTATATTACTATTTATATTAGCTATTCTTGGAATTAAAATTGACCAAGAATATCAAAGAGGCGTCATTTTTAGATTGGGGCGCTTTCACAAAGTAAAAGGCCCCGGGGTATACTGGATCATCCCTTTTATTGATACTAGACAATCTGTTGACATTAGAACCAACACGGTAGATATTGAATCCCAAGAAACCGTCACCAAAGACAGCGTCACCATAAAAGTTAACGCTGTCATGTACTATAAGATCATCCAACCAGAACAAGCCATCATCGCAGTCAGAGACTACAAAGCAGCATCCTATCAGGCAGCCTTAACCGCACTCCGGAACATCATAGGCCAACACCTACTGGACGAAGTATTAAAGGACAGAGACATAATCAATACCGCAATTCGCAATATTGTTGATCAAATTACCGAGACCTGGGGCCTGCAAATAGAACTAGTCGAAATGAAAGATGTAGAACTACCAATAAACATGCAACGAGCTATGGCCAAAGAAGCAGAGGCAACTCGGGAAAGAAGAGCCCGTATTATCAAAGCCGAATCCGAACTCGAGGCCTCCCTAAAACTCTCGCAAGCCGCCATGGAAATCGCCAAAAATCCAGTAGCATTAGAACTAAGACGCATGCAAATGATTACTGAAGTTGGGGCCGAGCAAAACACCACCACTATGATTTTTATACCCTCGGAATTTGTAGCCATGGCCAATAGCATAGCCAACTTGCCGACTAAAAATACCTAAGATATTTGTGTGAATAGTGGAATTGAATCAAAATTGCTAAGAGGTCGAGGAATTAAAGAGAACAATTCGCCTCTTAGAGACAATAGTTCGAACAGTTTTACATACCAATAGCCCCGTAATTGCATATACGATCCAAATCAAGGCGTACTTTTATGCTACTGAAGTCCAAACTTAACAGGAGCAACGCCATTAAAACTAACATAAACTTGCGTTGGGGTTTAGAAACGCCAGGCATTTGTTGTAAAATAATTCCTAATATTTTCATGAAAATTTAGGTTGGATCTTGTTGCAGTGGAAGACAACATTATCTCATAATTCGCTGCTACTTAAAAACTGTCCGAACCATATATACTATGGTCACATATTTCCTCAAATTAGCGATTAGATTATGACTCCACTCCAAAACCTACTCCAGCAATTCCGCACCCAAGCCGCTAGCCCTCGCGATCAAGGCACTTATTTTGAAAAACTTATCTTAACCTATTTGCGCCATGAACCCTACTACCAAACTTTGTACTCGCAAGTTTGGACCTATGGTGCTTGGGCCACTGAGCGTGGTTTAACCGGCCTGGATACCGGTATTGATTTAGTTGCCCAAACTGCGGCAACTGGTGAATTTCACGCTATACAATGCAAATTCTATGCTCCAAACCATAGAATACAACGTGCGGATATCGATAGCTTTTTTGCCGCCTCCGGTACCAGTGATTTTAGTCACCGCTTGTTAGTTATTACTACTAATAACTGGACCAAACCGGTTCAAGATGTTTTGCAAAACCAGCAAATCCCCGTTACTGTTATCGATTTAAATACTTTAGAATATAGCAAAATCGATTGGGGTAAATACTCCATTGATCAAGCACCTATTTTAAGACATAGCAAGCAGTTACGACCTCATCAAGAAAACGCCCACAAGGCGGTGCTCCTGGGTTTTAAACACAGCGCACGCGGTAAGTTACTCATGGCTTGTGGCACGGGTAAAACTTTTACTAGTTTGAAGATTGCCGAGTCTCAAGCTGGGATTGGGCACATTGTATTGTTTCTTGTTCCAAGTTTGGCGTTATTATCTCAAACTTTAACCGAATGGACGCAAGAAAGTAGCGTTCCCTTGCGGAGTTTTGCGGTTTGTTCTGATACGGAGGTGGGTAAAAACAAGCGTAAGCTTACCAAGGCGCAGCAAAATGAGGAGGCGGAGGAAATTGCGGTGTTAGAGTTGCAATATCCAGCTACTACGGAACCGGATAAATTGGCGCAGGCGGTGCTGAGAAGTAGGAATTCACAATCTATGCTGGTAATTTTTGCTACCTATCATTCTATTGAGGTGGTGCATACGGCACAACTTGAGTATGGTTTGGGGCAATTTAGTTTGATAATCTGTGATGAGGCGCATCGGACTACGGGGGCGATCTTTGCGGATACCGCGGAAAGTCATTTTACGAAAGTGCATAATGATGAGTATTTGCATGCCAGTAAGCGGTTGTATATGACCGCTACTCCGCGGGTATATGGTAATACGGCGAAAGCTAAAGCGGAGCAGGATAGTGTAACTTTATGTTCCATGGATGATGAGGCAATTTATGGTCCTGACTTGCATGTGTTAAGGTTTTCGAAGGCGGTGGCCCAAGGTTTGTTG
>JXSN01000684.1 GCA_001276605.1 Achromatium sp. WMS2 | reverse complement strand
TGCAAATACAAGTTAATCTGTTATTACAAAATTAAAAACTTCTAATCATGTCATAATCAAAAAGATGTGCTTATACAAAGTATCATTTATAATCTGATAATATATATGATATAATTTTAATTATATTTACATAGTTTGAAGTCTAGTATAAACAAATTTGGCCATCTATCCTATATCATACATCATTTTACACAACATTATTTTAGATTGATCAATATTTACAATAAAGCATTAATGATTATCTGTGATTTTTCTCCATAATTATTGGTTCATTGACATATTATTCAACTGAATACAATAGTACAAAAAATACTCAAAATGAATACATGTTGTGGATGACCTGATATTCAAATTTTCTGGCATAAACTCAAACAGTTGTCAAGAGAGAAAAAAATAAATGATACATTGTGTAAAATTTCTGGATTACATTAGTTTTGTGTAAAAAATTGTTACTTGTGCATGTTAAATTAAATTTTAAAAGATTCCATATAATTCAAAAAACTTTTTTTCTGATATATTTTATATAATTTTTTCGTCAATACTTTTTACACAGAATTCTGTATGATATAGGATAGATGGCCAAATTTGTTTATACTAGACTTCAAACTATGTAAATATAATTAAAATTATATCATATATATTATCAGATTATAAATGATACTTTGTATAAGCACATCTTTTTGATTATGACATGATTAGAAGTTTTTAATTTTGTAATAACAGATTAACTTGTATTTGCA
>JXSN01000683.1 GCA_001276605.1 Achromatium sp. WMS2 | reverse complement strand
CACCGTTGGCAATTATGAAGCGGCACAAGTTGTGAAGGCGATGGCTTTTAATATTGCAATAACCCGCAGGACGTATCCAGTTGGCTAAAACCTCTGGATTTAAGTCTAATATGGATTCCGGAGTCAAATTGTTGGTAGTCTTTAGCTTGGCTATGGCTGGTACTACGTTATTCCAGGATGTATTTTGGGTTAATATGGCACCTACCATGATTTCAAATTGGGTATCGCCAGGCCACCAATGTTGAGGGCCATAGTGAGCAAGTAAACTTTCTAGTAGCCAAGTCATTTTACAGAAGTTCTCATTTTAAAAAATTACTCATAACTACTTACCTCACCCCTACCTCTCTTCTCCATGAATGGAGAGGGGGTGATACGTCATTCCGGCATGGAGTGCCGGAATCCAGAAGCCAGGGATGGCAACGTAGCAATTTTAGTACGCGCTGCATACCCTACCTGGCTTTTGTGCTATAATCCGCTATAAATTGAGGAGGCATCGTTGATCTCCTGTGGGTATTGTTAGGGATAATCGCATGATATTCCTAAAATTAACTATTTAGCTAATGATATTTTTACTGAAGTTATGAACCTATGCACTATAAAACTCATCCTAATTTAATAATTAAAGTTCAGGTTTGCATTTTTCTAATGCTTATGGCAGGAATTGTATCAATAAGCCATAGCCAAAATTTGGATAATGTACTTTATCAGCTTAATCGAGCTATTTTCTTTAGCTTACGAAATT
>JXSN01000682.1 GCA_001276605.1 Achromatium sp. WMS2 | reverse complement strand
ATATCCAAGATGGTTACTACCGCTTTACTGATTCCACGTGGTGTAATATTATGTAATTTATTGAATGCTAACTGTTTTGCGCGGCGTCGCTCTGTTTCTTCTATAGCTTTTTGCATGGAGTTGGTTATTTTATCAGCATATAGAATCGCTCGGCCGGATAAATTGCGTGCTGCACGTCCTATGGTTTGAATTAATGCATTAGTAGAGCGTAAAAAACCCTCTTTATCCGCATCTAACACCGCAACTAGGGCTACTTCTGGTATATCCAGGCCTTCGCGCAGTAGGTTAATGCCGACTAGTACGTCAAATACACCTTTGCGTAAATCTTGGATAATCTCCACTCGCTCAATGGTGTTGATTTCTGAGTGTAGATACTTAATCTTTACCCCATAATCCTGTAAATAACTAGTTAAATCCTCCGCTAAGCGTTTGGTAAGGGTAGTCACCAGTATTCTGCCTTGATTTGCCACTGTATGCCGAATTTCCGAAAGTAAATCATGTACTTGTGTACTAGCAGGGCGTACCTCAATCATTGGGTCTACTAAACCAGTGGGTCGTACGATAGGACGTGCAGCACGCAATTTATCCGGCCGAGCGATTCTATATGCTGATAAAATAACCAACTCCATGCAAAAAGCTATAGAAGAAACAGAGCGACGCCGCGCAAAACAGTTAGCATTCAATAAATTACATAATATTACACCACGTGGAATCAGTAAAGCGGTAGTAACCATCTTGGATAT
>JXSN01000681.1 GCA_001276605.1 Achromatium sp. WMS2 | reverse complement strand
AACAGCCTTCCCTTATTTGCACAGTTTACTATCTACCCATTAGTTATTGATATTGCAAGGGATACCACTCATGCAAACCGTTCCGTTATCAACTGGTAATGCAGGGAAATTAAACCGGATTATTCTGATACCTATCGTCTTGATACCAATGGTGATATGTGCTGAAACCACCGTTTACAAGTCGGTAGATGCCTATGGTAATGTAACCTTTTCCACCGAAGAACCAAGCAACGCTGTCAGTACCGAAGAAATAGCCGCCCCTCCCATGCCTAATCCTAAAGATGTGCAGCATACCAACCAAGAGCAACAGCGCTTACATCAAACCTACATACATCTGAAAACTGCCCGGGAGCAGCAAGTTGTAAAACAGCAACAACAGATCCAGGCAGCCCAAGCAGCCCTGGAACGGGCCTTGGTATTGCGTGCCCAAGCCCAAGATCCTACCGATCAAGATTGGCAGTATACGGGACATGGCCGGCGCTTCCTAAAATCCAGCTACTTTGAAAGAATACAAGATGCCGATACTGCTGTGCAAGCTGCACAAAATGCCGTTAATGCTGCTAAAAATCAATAACAAATTAGGGTTGACCTAAAGGAAACACTGACACAATGCACAATGCCCTAATGGATACATATAAACGTCTACCAATTACCTTTGTACGTGGGGAAGGCGCCTGGCTATGGGATACCAACAATAACCGTTACCTCGACGCCCTATCCGGTATTGCTGTGTGCGGGCTGGG
>JXSN01000680.1 GCA_001276605.1 Achromatium sp. WMS2 | reverse complement strand
CTCAAGTTACTTATTATACTAGAAAACCTGGCTGCAAACCAATAATCAATAAGTAATAAACGAATTTGAGTTGGATCGTCATGAATATATGTGCTAAACACATAGTTAGCCCCTGCTGGTACTGCCACATTGAAGGCTTGAACAATTGTGTTAGTAAATGGATGTTGAGGCAATCCCAACAACAGGTTACCGCCCAGCTGTTGCGTACCGCAATTAAAAATTATTGTGGTGGCAACGAGCCATTATCTGCATTGACTAGAATTCTAGACAGAAACCTTGGGCGCCAGCGCCCACTTAAGGTAGATTTATCCAATATCACTATGAATCAGGTACGTTTGATTCATCAGGTGTACGAAGAAGAACGCCATGGGACTCCAGTGCTTGGCCAATCATTATTGGATCGGTTGCAGTTGCGCTTCGGTGGTAATTTACAGCAAACAAAAAATGAGGTCGAAGGATTTTTAAAGCTTGGTGCTGCATGTTTACATCTACAAGATGATATTCAACCGGTACAACTTTTAGGGGCTAACATAAGTGTTCCAGCTATGCCAAGGCGGGTACTATTGTTGGGATTGCCTCAACATCCATTTACTAACACAATTGTTCAAGCCTTCAATGTGGCAGTACCAGCAGGGGCTAACTATGTGTTTAGCACATATATTCATGACGATCCAACTCAAATTCGTTTATTACTTATTGATTATTGGTTTGCAGCCAGGTTTTCTAGTATAATAAGTAACTTGAG
>JXSN01000679.1 GCA_001276605.1 Achromatium sp. WMS2 | reverse complement strand
CCTTCAGCTTTAAAAAAATGAAAAACTCACCACCATCACAGCAACCAACCAATGCCAGGGCAAAAAACAGCAACCACTAGAGCAATTCACCATCATGACTGAAACCACAAGAGATGACCAAAACAAGTAAAATCCACCACCACAGTGGCAATCCACCACCATCACAACAACCAACCACCATTGCAGCAGCCACCCCAGTCACTCCATCACATGCCCAATCAACCATGGCAGCAACCAACCACTGCCACAAGAATGAGAAACGACCCAAGCAATCCACCAAACCTAGAAGTACAAGAAAAAACAGTGACAGAAGCAACAACAAAAACAAAACATCCTATGTTTGGAAGAATTTACTTTTTTCAAGACAAAGCCTAAAACAAAATAAGAATGCAGCAATCAAACTTACCTGCCAAAAAAAACAGCCACATGTAGCAATCTGCAGCAATCAACAGCAATCCAACTAACATTGGGCCTCTTCTGGTTGGTTGTTCTTTGCTTAGCAACAGCTGCCTTTACTAGTATCATTGCTGCTACTGCTCCTGTCACACTGTCATACTGCTGCAAATGGTGGTTGGTTGTTGTGATGGTGGTGGATTGCCACTGTGGTGGTGGATTTTACTTGTTTTGGTCATCTCTTGTGGTTTCAGTCATGATGGTGAATTGCTCTAGTGGTTGCTGTTTTTTGCCCTGGCATTGGTTGGTTGCTGTGATGGTGGTGAGTTTTTCATTTTTTTAAAGCTGAAGG
>JXSN01000678.1 GCA_001276605.1 Achromatium sp. WMS2 | reverse complement strand
AGTAGTATCATTTTTCTTGTGATGATATTTCAAATTGCAATAATCCCATTGAAATTTAAGCCACTACCAAATTGCTATCAGCATTGGAGTTGCCCAGTCTGTGTTGGAGTCATGAGTCCATGCTGTATGCCATAATCCTGTTAGAAAGTTGCGCCATGTCAATGGTTCTTGCTTGGTAGTTAAACTGGAAAATCCTTTTAGCCATCATTGCATATTACATAGAATTATTTGTTGATCACTTGAAGGACAATTAAACTTAAGTAATGTTTCTTCAATGTGCTTGTAATGTATATCAGACGCTGTTGTATTATAAAAAAACACAGTGAAGAAAATGATCATTATTGTCCACTTGCCCACAATGAAAACAGGTTGCAACACAGGTTGAAAATTTTCTCTTGTATTTGGCTGTAGGTAGCCAGCCATAACTCCATCTGCAAATAAATCTTTGCATAGCCTTAGTACTGGACTTCATTACTTTTTTGTACAGTCACCAGTTTATAAGTTCCAACATTTGCAGCAAAAGATTGTTTTTCCTGGCAATGTATGTATACATTCTGTCTTTGTGTTGAATTCATTGTAGATCCTGTCTGAGATCCTCTCTTAATGGTGTCCCTTTATATAAAACTTCCACTGGTGATTGTATTGAAGGCTTCCATTCCTGTCCAGGTTCTTTGCTCCAGAGTTTTAAACTCTGCTCATATTCATCGTATCCTTCATGGACAATGGAGATCCATTTTGTGTGGGT
>JXSN01000677.1 GCA_001276605.1 Achromatium sp. WMS2 | reverse complement strand
AGTCTTGGATTTTGGAGTTGTCAAATACTTTTTATGAATTTTTAACTAGTATTGCAATTGAATTTTTTTATGGAACATTTAAATTTTTTATCTATTGTTTAGCATACCAATCGCTATGTTTGGAATAGTTTGATAAAAGGTAGTTACAGTTTCTTAAAAAATCCGTATTGTTTTAGATTGCATTGGTTGCACGTATAGCAAGGAGTCAACACTTATCTATCGTTGCAGTATATTTTCTATTCTGGTATTTTAAACTATTGGTATACATATGTTATTAAGTGCTTTGTTATTAGCTTTACGTGAAATACGCCGTAATTTATTACGCTCGTTCCTAACCGTCTTAGGAGTAGTAATTGGGGTAGCAGCGGTCATTACCATGGTAACACTTGGGAATGGGGCGACCAAGATGGTTGCAGATCAAATATCCAGTTTGGGTAGTAATCTATTAACGTTACGTGTGGGGCAACGTATGGGGCCAGGCCGCGAAACCGCAGGTGCACCGTGGTTCCGAAAGGCCGATGCTGAAGCAATAAAGGCCCAAGTTAAAAATCTAAGTGAAGTGGTACCAGTGCAATCTAAAACAATACGGATTTTTTAAGAAACTGTAACTACCTTTTATCAAACTATTCCAAACATAGCGATTGGTATGCTAAACAATAGATAAAAAATTTAAATGTTCCATAAAAAAATTCAATTGCAATACTAGTTAAAAATTCATAAAAAGTATTTGACAACTCCAAAATCCAAGACT
>JXSN01000676.1 GCA_001276605.1 Achromatium sp. WMS2 | reverse complement strand
ATGCGTACCTTTCACGTAGGTGGTGTAGCCTCAAGGTCTGCTGCCGCTGATAGTATTGAGGTTAAAAGTAGCGGCGTCCTACGATTGCATAATATCAAGACCGTACAGCATGCTAGTGGCAATTTAATTGCGGTGTCCAGTTCGGGTGAATTAACTGTGGCTGATAGCCTAGGGCGCGGGCGCGAACGTTATAAGGTGCCATACGGTGCTACCCTTACGGTTCAAGATAACATGCCCATACAGGCTGGTAAGACTGTCGCAACTTGGGATCCACACACGCGTCCAGTGATTACCGAGGTTGCTGGTATATTACGCTTTGTTGAATTTGTCGAAGGCGTAAGTGTAAAACGAGAAACTGATGATATGACAGGCTTGTCCTCATTAGTGGTATTAGATCCCAAACAACGCCCAGCGGCCGGCAAAGACCTGCGGCCTAAGGTTAAATTAGTCGGTGAAAATGGTGAGGATTTAAATATTGCCGGCAGCAATAGACCGGCACATTATGTCTTAACTGCAAAAACAGTGGTTAGTCTCGCAGATGGCGCACAATTAGGGGTTGGAGACGTTATCGCCCGCGCCCTAGGCTATCAGCCACAGTTAATTCACCCGAACTGGACACCGCAATTAAATTGCCACTAGCATGCTGTACGGTCTTGATATTATGCAATCGTAGGACGCCGCTACTTTTAACCTCAATACTATCAGCGGCAGCAGACCTTGAGGCTACACCACCTACGTGAAAGGTACGCAT
>JXSN01000675.1 GCA_001276605.1 Achromatium sp. WMS2 | reverse complement strand
AATAGAAGGTAACATAACATTTGAGCTATGCGATAGACTAATGATTTTCACTTGCAATCATCATCAATGTTGAATATCTAAGCACCTCAGCTGTAGCTCGCTTGGTTGTTGTATTGATCTCACTACTATATTGAGGCAGTACACCAAAAGTCAGAACCGGAACCTCACCCACAAGGAGATGCTTATGCGAAAAAACCGTATTATGCCATCCATATCTATACTCTTAACCCTCATATTCAGCAACGGTATAGTCAGTGCTGGCTGGTTAGATAGTGTTCAAAACCTATGGGGGAAGGCTGTAGATACCTACGATGAAAATTGGGATATACTACCAGGTTCAATCACCATCTGTGTAGCCACGGAACTTAAGGATTGGATCAACCAATCTATAGTACCTAAATTTGCTAAAAAAGCGCCACGAGTTTCGGTCGTAATAAAAGCTCATGGTTCAGGTGAGCTTACAGATGCGATGAATCAAGGTAATAGTATGGGTTGCGACATCTTAATTCCTGGCAGTGACGTTGCAGGTCAGCGTTGGAACGGCTTTGCCGGCACAGAAAAACAGTCGGTTGCATCTCCTTGTGGGTGAGGTTCCGGTTCTGACTTTTGGTGTACTGCCTCAATATAGTAGTGAGATCAATACAACAACCAAGCGAGCTACAGCTGAGGTGCTTAGATATTCAACATTGATGATGATTGCAAGTGAAAATCATTAGTCTATCGCATAGCTCAAATGTTATGTTACCTTCTATT
>JXSN01000069.1 GCA_001276605.1 Achromatium sp. WMS2 | reverse complement strand
GCCGCGGTTTGCTGTACCGCCGCTATTTCCTTATTTTTAGCATCTATATTGGCATTGCGCTCCGCAACTTCCTGAAGTAGTTTTTCGATCGTGGCCTTGGTAGCAGCAAGTTGCTGTCTAAGCTCGGTAGCGGTCACCTCAGTTGCATGTAGCTTGTTTTTAGTTGTGTCTAAATCTCGTTTATATAGATTAATATCTCTATTCAGGCCTTCGACCTCGGCTTGAGCTTGGTTAAGGCGAGTTTGGAGGTGGATAGCCGCACGTTGCGCAATTTCAAAGTTTTGGTTAGAAGATATTACACTCTGACCCCGTTCAATCAAATTGTTGCGTAGCTCTTGATTCTCTTGTTGGAGCTGGTTTACCTGTTTTTGCAAATACATAGCGACTTGATGCGCTATCTCTAGATCACGGTTAGAAATTGGCTGGGGTTTGGAGTGGGGAACGGCTGTTGATACCACAGCATTCGATGTGGTTATTTGGGGTTGCACGCACGCTTGTTGGTTGTCAGGTGATGATTTTGGCGCTTGAGGTAGTGGTGTAGACTTGGGTTTGGATGCCTCAGGCACAGTCGCCGTTTTAGGTGCAGGCTGTAATTGGGAGTTTGTCGTTAGTGTTTGTGGGTCCGCAGTTTTGGCCTTGGGGGCCGGAGTCACAGTGGCTACCGGGTTGGGGGTAGTTTTGACAACCTCAATTTTAGGAGCTGGTTGTGGGTCCGCGGTTTTGGCCTTGGGGTCCGGAGTCACAGTAGCTACCGGATTGGGGGTAGTTTTGGCAACCTCAATTTTAGGAGCTGGTTGTGGGTCCGCGGTTTTGGCCTTGGGGGCCGGAGTCACAGTAGCTACCGGATTGGGGGTAGTTTTGGCAACCTCAATTTTAGGAGCTGGTTGCGGATCCGCGGTTTTGGCCTTGGGGTCCGGAGTCACAGTAGCTACCGGATGGGGGGTAGTTTTGACAACCTCAATTTTAGGTGCCGGTTGTGGATCCGCGGTTTTGGCCTTGGGGGCCGGCGTCACAGTGGCTACCGGATGGGGGGTAGTTTTGACAACCTCAATTTTAGGTGCCGGTTGCGGATCCGCGGTTTTGGCCTTGGGGTCCGGAGTCACAGTGGCTACCGGATTAGGGGTAGTTTTGACAACCTCAATTTTAGGAGCCGGTTGTGGATCCGCGGTTTTGGCCTTGGGGGCCGGCGTCACAGTGGCTACGGTTTTCGTTACAGTTGTGGTAACATCTACCTCGGGAGTTGTCGCAATCACAGCAATCTTAGCTGGTTTCTCAACCTCGGTTGCAGATTTAATCGCGGCAGTGGAAACTTGTGGTAAAGAAGATACATCTGGATTCGAGCTAGCCATCAGGCTATTTGTCGATACCAAGGTAACAGCGTATAACAACAGATAACAAAGACTATAGACAGCCCTAGGCAATAAAATGGTCATCACGCTACTGGTCCTACTTGTTGGTGGCACACGAGTAATACAATGGAAAAACACGCTTGATTTACATCTTATAGGCTATTTTATGCGCTATCTTGAGTCAAGGTATCTAACATTATATTATTAGAATGTAATTACCTACCTTTGGTAAAATTATCTAGTTATGAATTAGTTAAAGCATGAGATTTGGGATCACTGGCCTCTATGTCTTTAACCTGGTTGGCATACCTAGACCATGTAGTGCATGGTTAGGATATTTGCTAGTTAATCTTGTATGCTGGGACCTAGGCAGCTTCCAAGCTTGTTGCGCTAATCAATTCCTAAGAACTTATGTACTGGTATAAAATCAGAGCCTATACCCAACTTATTTTTGATAGTGCCCACATTCCAGCGCCTATCTCGATCGTTCCCACAGCGATAAAACTGAAAACTAAATTACACACTCTACTTGGGAAATCTACGCAACAAATCCAGCATAGCCTCAGCCTTGTACAGAGTTTCTTGATACTCCTGATCTAATACCGAATCATGCACTATGCCACCACCGGTCCAAAACCGAATATGCCCATTATTATAAATTAAGGTTCTGATGGCAATACTAGTATCCATTGCACCATCAAAACCTATATAACCAATCGCTCCACAGTAAATACCACGCCGTTGAGGTTCTAATTCCTCAATAATCTGCATAGCCCGAATTTTTGGAGCTCCAGTAACCGACCCCCCCGGAAAACACGCTTGCAACAAAGATATCGCATCGTGTCCAGAAGCCAACTCACCTGTTACCGTACTAACCAAATGCTGCACCGTGGCATAGCGTTCCAGATTAAATAACTGTGGAGTTTGCACAGTTCCAGGAATACAAACCCGTCCCAAATCATTGCGTAGCAAATCCACAATCATAACATTTTCAGCGCGATCCTTAACACTATTACGCAGCTCAAAGGCCAGATTTTGATCAGATTCCAACGTATTACCACGCGGCCTAGTACCCTTAATCGGTTGGGTTTGCACCTGGCCCTGGCTTAATTTCAGAAAACGCTCCGGTGAAGAACTTAAAACTTTGGCATAAGGGGTACTTAAGTAGGCTGCAAAAGGCGCCGGGTTAATATCACGCAGCACTTTATACGCAGTCCAAGCATCCCCTTCGGCTGGTGTTACAAACCGTTGCGCAAAGTTTACTTGATAGCAATCTCCATTGCGAATATAACGCTTAATTCGTTGAAAGGCAGCAGTATATTGAGAATAAGCTAGATTACTGCGAGTAGGTCCCAAAGTACGAAATGGCCGCTGCATAGTGGTCACAGGTACCTTATGCCAAAATTTCACCAACTGCGGCCAGCGGTACTTAGTACGTGGATCTTTACCATGGCTAATCAGCCAAGTTTGTTGCTGTTTATGATCTACTGCCACAGCCCAATCAAATAGACCAACTGCAAGTTCAGGCGTAGCCTCGGTATCAGCGGCCAGAATCGGTAGTCGCTCGATACGTCTTGCCAAATCATAACCAAACCAACCCATAAGTCCACCCGCAAAAGGAATATTAGGTATAGGCTCAATAGGGGCACCTAAAATATTTCTCAGGTGGGTAAAAGGCTCGTTATGGGTAACAGACAAACCATCAGTACAACAAAATTCAGTAATTCCTTTGCTGGTAACTATAGTGGCATACGGATCAGCAGTAAGAATATCCCACCGACCAGTGGTGTTGGGATAGCCACTATCTAAAAAGATGGCCCAGGGACGCGTAGCTATGCTTTCAAATAATTTGCTACTGTCTGGAATATAGGGCAGTTCACAGGTCAGGGCCACAGTATAATGAATTAGGTTATACTTTTATAAAAAAAATGTGGTAAGAGGTGGAAACCCATTAAATTCCACAGAACTGTAAGAGGCAGTGTAGGCCCCCGTGGATAACCAATACAGACGATCTCCTATAGCAAGCGACAGGGGTAGAGAATATTTGAAATGTTCATAAATAATATCCAGACTATCGCAAGTGGGACCTGCTAACATCACCTCACCAACTGGCCCCGTTTTAGTAGTGTATATAGGATATTTGATTGATTCATCAATAGCCTCCATGAGACCATTAAAGATTCCTACATCCGTGTATACCCAACGTCGCAGGTCTGAGCGTGATTTTTTGGAAATCAGCACTACCTCGCTAACTAGGATACCAGCTTCCCCAACCAAACCGCGTCCAGGTTCCAGATAAATATCAGGAAATTTATCCCCAAACTGAGATATTAAGTAGCGACGAATCTCATCACCATACACATTTAATGGATTGGTTTTAGTCACATAATCGGCTGGAAAACCACCTCCCATATTGATACTTCTAAGATTAATACCTTTATCTTTCAATATTTTAAATATATTAACCACTTGGGTTATAGCCGCATCCCATGCTTGAATTTCTCGTTGCTGGGAACCAACATGAAAAGATATGCCATACGGATCCAAACCTGAGGCCTGAGCCTGCAATACCAGCTCCTCTAACATTCGCGGCTGACAGCCAAATTTTCTAGACAGTGGCCAATCAGAATCTGATGTCACCGCATCAATGATTAACCGGAAAAAGATTTTAGACCCCGGAGCTTCTTGAGCCAAGGTCTTGATATCAGCCTCACAGTCGCTAGTAAACAAGCGAATTCCCTTGACATAAGCCTCGGCTATATGTTTAGCCTTCTTTATGGTATTACCAAAACTAATCCGCTCAGGGTCTACCCCCAAGCTCAGTACCTGGTTTAGCTCATATATGGAGGCCACATCGAAATATGCGCCTAACTCTTTAAGTAAGATTAAAATATCTCGACCTGGATTGGCTTTTACCGCATAATATATTTTAGCATATGGGAAATTACTGCTAAACGTATTAAATTTTTCCTTAATGCGGTCTAGTAACACGATTAAAAATGGCGTCTCTATATTTTTGGAAAAGTTGATAACACTTTCCCATTCGGATTGTGAGTAATAATCAGAATACATATATTCTTCCAGGGGCTACTTATTGATATTCATATAACATTTCTTGGCAAGTTGTTACAGTACAACCCTGCACCGAGTGGCAGCAAACCATACATTGCTGAGGTGATTACTGCTTTAATCCACATTAAATGCAATATAAATAAAATTTATGTCAAAGATGTTATACGGTCCTATATTAAACAACAAGACTTTTTTGATGGCGCCTTGCGGTAATCGTGCTAAAATAATAGCCGAATAGCTGTGACACATTTGTGACGACTGGATTTAGGTCCGACCTCTGGTATTTACACTAAGTACAGCATGTAAATATTTGTACCAAATACCAGAATCAGTTTTTATTTATTTAATCATTTCGTTATGATTGGTGTTCCCTATTATACAAGGCAAATTAACGTTCAGAAATTATTTTATGCCTAAATTGAGAATCACATTATGCTCAACAAAAAAAAGTGTCGATACACGCACTATAGTCTAGCATTGGCCTGGATTATTACCGTACCAAATTCTGGATTGGCCGAGCCACCAGTAGCACCGCAAGCAAATACCGGGGCCGTGGTTACCACGCCTCCGCCGGCGGTCACAACTGATAACAAAAGCGCCACTACAGTGGCTGATCCAAATGCCCCCAACGTACAACCGCCAGAACCTGCGGTTACGGACCATGACCATGCTCAGTATGCGCAAAGGATGGCAGCCAATGCAGAACGTCGGGAGCAGGCCCAGGCCCAGGCACGTGCGCATTGGGAGGCCCGTTTAGCGGATCTTAATACGCGTTATCAAGAGCTTAGACGCCGAGCAGCCGCAAATGGTGTACAATTATCGGATAGTCCACCTTGGAATGCTGCCCCTGAAGCCAACCCAGGTCCAGTTTTCAGCTACCCATTATCTGGTGACAATAATGCACCGCCAGTAGCGCCAGAGTATCCAAATAATGGTCATGATCCCATGACCCAGCCTCCACCTTCTGGGTTACCACCACAAGTTAATCTAGAGCATATGCAGGAGGTAATCAACGGCATGTCTCCAGAAGAACGCGAGGTTTGTACTACGGTGCATAGACTATCTATGGGATTTATGCAACACCAAATGCCACCCCCACCACCCCCTCCGGCCTATGATCAGGGCGGGAATGCCCCTTATCCTCAAAATGCGGCCCCTGACTATGGTCAAGGTAATCCTGGTCCATATTACAATAATTTTGGGCGTATGCAGGATCCTCGATATGCTCCAAATAATTATGGTCAGTACAATTATCCACCGCCGCCTCCACCCAATCCTGGTTATGCGCCCAATCCCAGATACCAGGCTCCGCATTGGCGTAATGGGTGGTAAGATTAGCTAGGTAGTTGATTCGGGTGGGGACGCTGGAGCGTCCCCGGCTGCGTTCCCACACTGGATAATGGGAATGATCAAGCCCACGGCCCGCAGCGCAGGTGCGATTCACATCGCGTAGGCGCACGAGTTTTTGTTACCGTTTCATAACTACATGATTTTTTTCTAAATCAGGTGATCACCAAATAATATAACCAATGATGCCATTAATTAAGTTGTGACAAAATCAACCAAGCATAAACCGAAATTTTCCCACGTGGGGCATGGCAAAACCAACACGGGAATAAAGCCTAAAACTGGAGAGATTGATCCTCACCCACTCGCTCTAGATTCTGGAATAGTTGCAGGCATCCACCCCGTACGCACCGCGTTACTCCACGGAACCGGTTCCACCTCAACCTTATGGTACGATGCCCAGCGTCACGATAACCGCATCGTGGAATTGCTCAAACAAGCTCAACAGCAACAGATCTCCATACAGGCGGTAGACCGAGACACCCTAGATAATATCGCCCCCGGTACCAATCATCAAGGAATTGTGGCTAAAACTGTAGTTCCAACACCAGGTACCGAGGCTGATTTACAACGCTTGCTAACCGAATTAACCACACCGGCGTTATTCCTAATTTTAGACGGAGTGCAAGACCCACATAATTTAGGAGCATGCTTGCGTACTGCTGAAGCAGCCGGAGTAACTGCAGTAATTGCGCCACGCAATCGAGCCGTGGGCTTAACCCCCAGTGTCTGCAAGGTAGCAAGTGGGGCCGCAGGCCGGGTTGCCTATATCCAGGTGACTAATTTAGTGCGGACCTTGAGAGTATTATTGGAGCATCAGATATACTTAGTGGGGACTGCTGACGAGGCCAGCATGGATTTTTACCACACTAACTTGCAGGTGCCAGTGGCGTTGGTTCTAGGTTCTGAAGGTCAAGGCTTGCGACGCTTAACCCGTGAACATTGCAATACCTTGGTGAAAATTCCTATGTTAGGTCGAGTAGAAAGTTTAAATGTATCCGTGGCCGCGGGCGTAATGCTCTATGAAGCAGTACGGCAAAGAGGTTGCGGATCAACAGGATTATAGGATAATATGCTACAGCGAAATAATTATGCTCATTTCTATGCTCCTGCATCCCCATAAAAACGTGTTTTTGATCGTTCTAACCCACCGCAGTGGGAACACAGCCATCTAAAGTTGATCGTTCCCATATTCCAGCGCGGGAATACCGCCGGGGATGCTCCAGCGTCCCCACAAGCATGAGCATGTATATGCTTACGCTGATGTTTGTCCGACCAGGTTCATAGGGAATACCCCTAAGTCAGCCCAACCTGGGGGTTAATTTATTAAGCTCACAGTTATAATTTATTTATCATACCCAGTATCTGAAGTGCTGTAGCCAACTGCGGCTCTAGATCCTGGCGATCTTCTTGTTGAATCAACCTTTGGTAGATAGCAATACTCTCTTTACACGCTGCTAGCGCTGGGGATTTTTTGGCCATGTGCGCAAGCGCACTTTATAAATAATTCAATTCCGTTAATTCTAAAATTTGATAAATCCTGATTCAGACAATTTCAACTTCGTAGCACTTAAAGAATGAATGTTGAACTTTCTAAGTTGGCCTAACCTGTGAGCTGAATTCGTAATGCCCTGGTGACGGCTATAGTATAACTTGTGCTCCTAATTTTACTACTCGATTGGGAGGTAAATCAAAATAATTAGAAGGGACGCCAGCATTAATAGATTGAAAGATAAATATTTTTGTTTGCCACCAACTCATTGCTAGATTTTTGCCAGGAAGAATAGTTTCACGTCCCAAGAAAAAGCTGGTGTTATCATATACGTCACAAATCGTATTTTTATCACATAGCCGGATGGTATCCGCAATGTCCAGATTATTAAGCATAGCCATAGTCCTCATTTTAAGGTTTAATTGCAGCCTGTAAAATGCCCAATATTTGGTCAATTTCAGATAAGTGGTATTCACGCAAGTCAATCTCGACTTGGTTATCAGTCAATCTTAAGAATTTCCAGAGAGCACCTGTGGTAACCACACCGTAAATGGTCGTGATGGAATTTTGTTCCCGTTGGTTAAAAAGCTGGGCGGCCAGCATTTCTGCTACACATTGTCCTAACCCGCTTTTGATATTGTCGTTCTTGGCTTCCACTAACATGATAAGGGGGGCTTTTACAAACAATTGTTCGGGAGAACGGCTAATGATAAAATCACAATAGCCTGTTAATCCAGCGTCCTCATCGACCTTAAATTCTGCACCCGAAAACAGACTCATCTGATTTGGTAGTTGCCGTTTGAGTTCAATCAAGATTGGTGCCACAATCATTTCGGAACGGGCTTTTTCTGTGTCATTCGCCAGTGCCAAGGGGACATTATAGTTAAGAGTTTCGGTCAGCCAGGGCGAAATCGACACTGTGGGAATTTTGGTAAACATGGCGACTTTATCAACTATCTTCAGTTGAAAAGTCTTTTCAAGGATTGCTAAAGTAAATTGGCTGTAGGACATAGGTATCCTCTCGATAATCCAGTTTTTAATGCTTAACAAGAAATTAAAGACTAAATTCAAACAGACCAACTTCAAAAATAGGTGCAGATCCACTCTGCCCTATACCGTAAAGACGGCGTTGGTTCTTGTCGCCCTAACTCTCTTACACACATGTGTTTTCCTGAATCAGTCAGGTATGGTACTCTACCTGGCTACCTGGCTAAACCAAAATTAAACCATTTTTCCAATGACCCCATTCTGAAAATTCTTTAATTCTGTGAATTCTGATTCAGACAATTGTAATACATGCGTGCAATTACTTCTACTTTGTCAGATTAGACTTTATATACATGTGTTGATTATACTATGCTTTTTCTTAGCTTAGCAAAGCATTGATACTAGTATGCCCGATAAGGTAATTTTTTAATTGCGCATAAAACTAGTGCTAATTTTCGTGATATAGCAACTAGATTCTCCAAATTCCATACACGTTATGTAGAGCACTTCTGAAGCAAAACTCGCTTGGTATTTCAAGCAGCAACCGCCTATATCAAAGGTTTACTGCCAGGAGAACCTGGCAAAGCGCAATATGGAGCGCATGGCTGAAATAATACCAGATAGTAACGATCAATCCGTGATTCAGCATACCAATATTATGGTAAAATATTATCGTAAAAAATCTTTTATAACGTATTAATATAACTTTTTATGGACTTTACCATAGCTAACCAAATTAATGCTGACTCAATGGAATCATCCAGCTCCTACACAAGCAAAACCATTGATCACCTAGTGCTAGTCGCCGGTATGTGTGACGAACTTGACCTTAGCAATTTAATTGACAAACTTATACCACAAGATATGGCAAAGCGCACTGTGTCAGTAGGGCAAACTGTAAAAGCGATGATACTGAATGGGCTTAGTTTTGCAAACCATGCTTTGTATCTTAGCCCAATATTTTTTAAAGATAAACCAACGTAACGACTCATTGGCTCTGGTATCCAGCCCGAGCATATCAATGATGACATTTTTGGACGTGCGTTGGACACAATTTTCGATTATTATTCCAGTAAATTGTTTTTGGAATGCGCCATTAAAGCCATGAGTATACTAAAATTTAATCCACATTACGCTCACCTAGATTCTACAAGTTTCCATACAAATGCTAAATATAACAGCCACGAAGAGGAACAAGAAGGCATTATTCGCATTACCAAAGGCTATAGTCGCGACCATCGACCAGACCTTAATCAATTGATATTATAACTGTTCATGGCATCAACCCTGTTTTTAAAATCACCAAAGCGCATTATGGTACTGATGATGGTGATGACTTTGTGCCTGTTAGTGTACTCAGCACTAGAATTTCGTATTCGACGCGTGTTGCAAGCGAATAAAGCTACTTTTGTAGATCAAAAAGGTAAACCTACCGCCAAGCCAACAGCAAGATGGGTATTCCAATTTTTTGCTGGAATTCATATAATTATAGTTGGCAGAAAGAGAGAAATTATTTCAAATCTCAACAATATTCAACTGACACTATTAGAACTTCTTGGGAAACACTATCAGGAATTATATGCCGGAACTGGATAGGACATGCGGAATGTCGGAGGAGTGATAAACCTTGCGATTATCAAGTTGATCTGGTAGACGGCATTGGTGTTAGAACGGTTTAATGAGCAACATGGCTAATAAGCGAACGCATACTGGAAAGTAAATAAGCGCAATAGATGAATAGGTGCCGCTTCCCAGTCAACTCTGCTATTTCACGGGAAGACATTGTTAGCGATTGCATTACAGGTAA
>JXSN01000674.1 GCA_001276605.1 Achromatium sp. WMS2 | reverse complement strand
AAAATAGTTAAAGCGGCAATTTGTGCTGATGTTTTATATCATTTCGGCTACGAGAATAAACCCCGTAAAACTTTAGCTCAGTATTTTGCTCAAACCTTAGACCCCATTGTTCCAGTTTTGCATAAAAAAACCAATTATCAAACTCCGGTTGCTACTGCTCGGGAAGATCAATTGGAACAACAGATAGAGTTATTAAAGCGGGAAAATCAGTGTTTACGAGAATTAGCGCAAATAGATACAGCCGATCCAATGGTGCGTTGGCATAGAATTATGGGACAAGTGCTGGCAAGAGTTTTGCCCAATCTCAATTGGGAGCTACATTTTGAGAGAAACACCAGTGTGACACAGTTGTTGGACATCTTGATTCTCAAGCGCTCTAATTCTGAAGCAATAACTGCTCCTTTGCCTGATGGTTTATTGCCGCACGTTGATATTGGTATGTTGACTTATAAATCGCATCAAGAGTCGTTAACTGAATGGTCTATTCAAGAGTTAATAGGCCACTATGTTGGTTATCGTAAAATTTTATCTAACAATGATAATAATAACTTACCAGCAGCTGAACGGTTTCAATTGTACGCGGTAACCACAGCTTTTCCACAAGCTTTAGCCGCTTCTATGGGATTTAGTTGGCAAGCAACCGATCAGCTTGGAGTCTACAATTTAATCTTGGGTAAATTAACTATAATTGTAATAGTTACTAAGCAAATACCCAAGGCCCCGCATAACTTGCCATGGAACTTGTTGAGTCAA
>JXSN01000673.1 GCA_001276605.1 Achromatium sp. WMS2 | reverse complement strand
GTAAGGATACAACAAAGGCGCGCGCAATGCTCGCTACCATTGGTAATAATTAGCAATAAAGTATGCTAATAATCACAAAAACAGCAATTTAGTAGTTACACATATAAAGTCATATTTAAGCAATAATGCCATCTTTGTAACATATTTACCATAAACTAATTATAAAGGGATACACGACCCATTCTTGTAGGAAATTATCTGCTTAAACACATCGGATAATCCCAATTTAGTGAGAGTAGGCACTTCAGTAGTAATAGTACGCATTACTAGGCCTTCACAATTGCGCTGTACATAAGCATTACAGCGAAAACGTCCAATACCTTCTGGGGCAATAGCGAAATTACATTCTAGAGATTCATCAAATTCTTTTATTTGCTTTTCATTCATAATGCAGCGGGTAAGGGCGCTAGCATCTTCAGGACTTAGGGGCTTTTTGCCAATCGGGGTCATAATACCTTTGACCTTCATCGCCGGTGGGAAGCCTGCAGTGATAAACATATCCGAACCATCGTGTTTTAGCATCGTGCTTAGCAGGTTGCGCATTAATTTAAATGCTTGTTCTCTATCAATCATGGGTCGTGTATCCCTTTATAATTAGTTTATGGTAAATATGTTACAAAGATGGCATTATTGCTTAAATATGACTTTATATGTGTAACTACTAAATTGCTGTTTTTGTGATTATTAGCATACTTTATTGCTAATTATTACCAATGGTAGCGAGCATTGCGCGCGCCTTTGTTGTATCCTTAC
>JXSN01000672.1 GCA_001276605.1 Achromatium sp. WMS2 | reverse complement strand
TATGGCTGCTGTATTTGGAGTGTCTTTTTTTGATAAAATCATTTGGTTATTAAGTAGTTAAGGTATGGTTGGTAGTATTTGCAGGGCCTAATTTGGTTGGATCGAATGCCGCAGCTGTACGGTAGGTAATTGCGTGTTCTTCTTTGTACAGGCCACCAATCAACCATTCAATGGTTCGGACAGTTTTACATACCAATAGCCCCGTAATTGCATATACGATCCAAATCAGGGCGTACTTTTATGCTACTGAAGTCCAAACTTAACAGGAGCAACGCCATTAAAACTAACATAAATTTGTGTTGGGATTTAGAAACGCCAGGCATTTGTTGTAAAATAATTCCTAATATTTTCATGAAAATTTAGGTTGGATCTTGTTGCAGTGGAAGACAACATTATCTCATAATTCGCTGTTACTTAAAAACTGTCCGAACCATATATACTATGGTCACATATTTCCTCAAATTAGCGATTAGATTATGACTCCACTCCAAAACCTACTCCAGCAATTCCGCACCCAAGCGGCTAGCCCTCGCGATCAAGGCACTTATTTTGAAAAACTTATCTTAACCTATTTGCGCCACCACCTGCTGCAACGCCTGCGCCATCGGATTTTGCGTCGCAAACTTATAATTTGCAAACAAGGCCTCAAACACCGGCTGCGTAATCAAATGCTGCGCTAACATCTCCACAATTTCCCCATCCCTAATCCCCGCATTCAGATTTTTCCGCAATCCGTTGGCAAACTCCGCAAACGC
>JXSN01000671.1 GCA_001276605.1 Achromatium sp. WMS2 | reverse complement strand
AAGGCTTCAAACGCGCTGCCTTTTCTAACGAAGCTGGTTTGGGGTCAGCCGCCATAGCCCATTCTGCTGCTTCGGTAAAATATCCGATCCGTCAAGGCTTGGTGGCCCTTTACGAACCATTTATAGATACCATAGTTATCTGTACTATGAGCGCATTAGTTATTGTAATCAGTGGGGTTTACGATTCACCGGAACCTGCTGTTGTCGCCCTACGAGAGGCTAAAAACGGGGCGGCCTTAATGGGAGTGGCGTTTGCTCAAGTTTCTAGTTGGTTTCCATATTTACTAACCATTTCGGTAATTTTATTTGCATACAGCACTGCTATCTCTTGGTCATACTACGGTGAACGCTGCTGGTCCTATTTTTTTGGCGAAGACAATGCCATTATTTACCGCGGTATCTTCATAGTTTTCGTTGGAATGTCATCGATTGTTAGCGCCAGCAATTTATTGGATTTTACTGATTTACTGGTATTATCCATGTCCTTGCCCAATTTAATTGGTTTGTACCTGTTACACGGTAAGGTTAAAGCTGCTCTAGGTAACTATCTAGAAAAATTGCGTACCGGTGAATTGTAAACCCCACTGATTACAATAACTAATGCGCTCATAGTACAGATAACTATGGTATCTATAAATGGTTCGTAAAGGGCCACCAAGCCTTGACGGATCGGATATTTTACCGAAGCAGCAGAATGGGCTATGGCGGCTGACCCCAAACCAGCTTCGTTAGAAAAGGCAGCGCGTTTGAAGCCTT
>JXSN01000670.1 GCA_001276605.1 Achromatium sp. WMS2 | reverse complement strand
AAAGCATCTAAACCGGTTAAATCACCACCTTGACCTACGGCGGCTACTATCAAATCGGCTTCTAAAATCTCTGGATCCGCACCCTCGACCGGACTGGGACGACCATTTTTGTCTACAGTACAGGCTACAATTTTCAGCCCGGTAGCCCGTCCCGATTCGTCTTTGATCAGTCCGATAGGCATGACTCCGTCACGAATAGTTACACCTTCTTGTAGGGCGTCCATTACTTCGTGCTGGGAAGCGGTCATCTTGTCCCGTCTGAACAATGAGGTTAAGGTGGCATGAGCACCTTCACGCGCAGCGGTTACCGCAGTATCGTGCATTACATAGCTATCGTGTACTACTAATTCGGGGCGGTCCGTGGGATTAGCGTGTTGAATATGGCCAATGCGTCTTGCTACCGAGACCACGTCAATAGAGGTATCGCCACCACCCACGCATACCACTTTTTCAGCAGTTACCTTCATGCGTCCTTCGTTAAAGGCTTTGAGGAAGGCTACGCCAGATACGCAGTTGGGTGTACCTTGCCAACCATCTACTGGTAATCCGCGTCCGCTTTGGCAGCCTAGTGCCCATAATACGGCATTATAATCCTTTTCAAGGTCTGCTACCTGAACATCAGTACCAACGCGTACTTTAGTGCGAACTTCTACACCCATGTCTATGATGCGTTTTATCTCCGCATCTAGCTGTTCTCTAGGTACCCGATATCCAGGGATACCATAGCGGAACATGCCACCTAGGCCATCATTCATCTCAAA
>JXSN01000669.1 GCA_001276605.1 Achromatium sp. WMS2 | reverse complement strand
CTTTCGAGGGGGGAAACGCATCTGGAGACGCTCCGGCGTCTCCCACCACCGCAGCAGCTTACATACCACATAGTCATAAGTTGCCATACAATCCTAGACTTAAGTGTTAAAACACAATCCCAATCAAGAGTATATGTGGTACAAATAGCTAATCACTAAACGCCATGTTTCTAAGAGCACGTTAACCCCTGATGCTTGGTTTTCAGCCTTTAATGATAGTCATCCACCTGCGAGTTTGCGTATTAATAATATCAATTCACTGCTCAGTAAAAGCTAATTATTCGGAGCGTAAGTTGTTATGATTACAGCTATGTTATTGTTTAGTTTGGGGATGATTTTGTTAATTGCCGGCGCTGACAGTTTGGTGCGTGGCGCCTCCAAAATAGCCTCCCTAATGGGTATTTCACCGCTAGTCATTGGATTAACTGTGGTATCCTTTGGCACTAGCGCCCCCGAGATGGTAGTCAGTGTTATTTCCAGTACCAGTGGCCAATCGGATATAGCCATTGGTAATGTCTTGGGAAGCAATATTTTTAACGTTCTTTTCATCCTTGGACTATCCGCTATTATTTTGCCGCTTGGTGTATCACAACATATAGTAAAATTAGATATTCCAGTCATGATCATTAGTGCAATTTTACTATTTTTTATCAGTTCGGACGGTACGATTAGCCGAATTGACGGAATAATACTTTTTAGTGGCATGATTGCTTATACAGTATTTTTGATCTACGAAAGTAGGAATGCTGAACCACCAGTCCAAGAAG
>JXSN01000668.1 GCA_001276605.1 Achromatium sp. WMS2 | reverse complement strand
TGTATGATATAGGATAGATGGCCAAATTTGTTTATACTAGACTTCAAACTATGTAAATATAATTAAAATTATATCATATATATTATCAGATTATAAATGATACTTTGTATAAGCACATCTTTTTGATTATGACATGATTAGAAGTTTTTAATTTTGTAATAACAGATTAACTTGTATTTGCAGTGGGTTTCTTTTTTGGTGCTTGACCTCTACATACATAGTACTGTTCAGTGTCATAGTTAGAACATATACCAGCTATTTTTTTGTACAAAATACATTACTAATTCTGGCTGTCTGGCTTTTTTAAATGTTATACAATTCCTTAAGAAAAACATGCTACTCAAGTCTACTTTTAACCATGAATGTTAAATTTTTAATGTTTTGCAAAAAAAAAACATGTTCCGGAGTGCTTCGCATGAAGGTATTACCATGGTGGATTGCAAGGTTTTTCTTCGTCGAAACATTACTATGAGTTTGTACACATAGTGTTTATTGTGACATTACATCACAGTAATATAAAAGTACTGATAATACAGTACCTCCATTAAACAGTACGGCACAGTTTATCTCTACCTTTGTATGCTTGCCGTCCGGAACATGTTTTTTTTTTGCAAAACATTAAAAATTTAACATTCATGGTTAAAAGTAGACTTGAGTAGCATGTTTTTCTTAAGGAATTGTATAACATTTAAAAAAGCCAGACAGCCAGAATTAGTAATGTATTTTGTACAAAAAAATAGCTGGTATATGTTCTAACTATGACACTG
>JXSN01000667.1 GCA_001276605.1 Achromatium sp. WMS2 | reverse complement strand
CGGATATATTGATACTAACGTTGGTTCGAAACCCAGCGGCGGCCCAGGTGGCCAACTGTTTTAGGGCTTGATTTAACACCCACTTACCTAAAACTATATCGAATTCTGGGATATCTTTTTTAGGTAAGAACTCAGCTGGTGGCAATAATCCACGTTTGGGGTGTTGCCAACGGATTAGGGCCCCTGGCAACACCGTTGCGCGCCTAGGGGGCGATGAATTCTTATTCATACTATGCGATCTTACAACTATTGCAGAATGTAATCTAATCTTAGAACGACTCCTGCAAACCATCAGTGCCACATACACAATTACTGATCAAAACCTTAACATCACAGCCAGCATTGGAATTACCTTATTTCCTGATGATGCTGTCGATGCTGGAACCCTGTTACGCCATGCAGACAAGGCCATGTGCCAAGCTAAAGAGGCAGGTGGTAACTGCTTTAGCATATTTGATATTGCACGTGATCAAGAAATCAGAGCCTCAATAGAGGCCATAAACCAATTACAGGAATCCATTCAAGCTCAAGAATTAGTCCTGTACTACCAACCAAAAGTTGACATGCGCAAAGGCACCGTACTAGGTGCAGAGGCCCTAATCCGTTGGCAACACCCCAAACGTGGATTATTGCCACCAGCTGAGTTCTTACCTAAAAAAGATATCCCAGAATTCGATATAGTTTTAGGTAAGTGGGTGTTAAATCAAGCCCTAAAACAGTTGGCCACCTGGGCCGCCGCTGGGTTTCGAACCAACGTTAGTATCAATATATCCG
>JXSN01000666.1 GCA_001276605.1 Achromatium sp. WMS2 | reverse complement strand
AACAATACCGCGATTAAAACTGCTGAATTGCCGAACAGGCCCTCCCTGGATAGCACTGATTGCCTCAAATAACGTGCATTAAAAAGGTAAAAGATCTGAAAAAAGATCAAAGTATTAACTGCGGTGGTCTGGGCCACTTGCAAAGTTTCCCCGTGGTTTATATCCCAGAGAAACAAACCTAGAGTGCCGATAACCATAATAGTAGTAATAAACATAATTCGCCAAGATAAAAATTGAGTAAGCAGCGGTTCGTTAGGATCCCGAGGCGGCCTATGCATCACATCACCTTCTGGCGGTTCAAAGGCCAAACACAGACCCAGGGTAACCGCAGAGACCATATTAATCCATAGAATCTGTAACGGGGTGATTGGCAAGGCAATTCCCATCATCACTGATGCGATAATGATACCGGCCTGAGCGCCATTCGTCGGTAGAATAAAAGCTAAAGTTTTGCGAATGTTATCATAGACCGTGCGCCCTTCTTGAACCGCATGGACAATGGAGGCGAAGTTATCGTCAGCAAGAATCACCTCGGCCGCCTCCTTGGCTGCTTCGGTCCCTTTGTGGCCCATGGCAACCCCCACATCGGCACGCTAGGTTTGTTTCTCTGGGATATAAACCACGGGGAAACTTTGCAAGTGGCCCAGACCACCGCAGTTAATACTTTGATCTTTTTTCAGATCTTTTACCTTTTTAATGCACGTTATTTGAGGCAATCAGTGCTATCCAGGGAGGGCCTGTTCGGCAATTCAGCAGTTTTAATCGCGGTATTGTT
>JXSN01000068.1 GCA_001276605.1 Achromatium sp. WMS2 | reverse complement strand
CAAAATCCTCATAACCCGAGCGCTTGGGTAAACGATAAAATTCCGAGTTACCCCCCACATTTTTGTCCAACAACGGCTTATACAAGAAAAATATTTCACTTTTTTCTGGATAACCAATCAACAAGCGCTCCGTCTGCCCAATCCATTCTTTAGGTGGTAAAGAATCAAGTTTAAAATAGCTAGAAATATTTACCGTCATAGCATTCTTAGTGTACTAAGTGGTCCTCTAAAGTCAATAGGTACATTTGTAAACATAATTTTAAGCGCAAATCTCATATTTTAATGCCAAATTTTATCACTAAATCTAGCAGTTAACTGTACCAGCGTATTCCGCAACGCGATCTTTCAGGGGAATGCACATCATTTAGCCACATTGTAAAAGCGATCAAGCTCAGCCAGTATTGGCTCCACTTCGTCAAGTAAATTAGGCAACATATCAAAAGCCCCCTGATTTTCCAACCTAGCTTCATGTTCTAAATCTTTGGCCAAAGGACTAACATACGGCATCCCCAGCATATTGGCTAAACCCTTAAGAGTATGAGCCAACCTAGCAATCTCTTGCCAGTTGCAAGTAGCAAACGCTTTACTCAGGTTGGCAATTATACCATTGTGCTCATTATAAAAGCTAAGCAACAAAGCCAGATACAACTCGTGATCATCACCGCAGTTCAGCAAGCCTTGAGACAAGTCTAATCCTGGAATGACCGGTAATTTAATACTAGCGTTATCCGATTTTTGCGCATTTTTATTTACCGACCACACTAAATTAGATAGATAGTACATAGAGAGTAATTCCCAAACCTCATCATTATTAGGTGGTTTTAGCAAATAACAATTGATCGTAAGATCGATACCACGCCGCAATACGCCCATAGCATGCTTGGCTACCAACATTATGATAGGCAACTCAGTATATTTTAACTCCTCTCGTAATTTCTTAACCGTTCTATAATTTTCAGACTTCAAAACCTCCAAGCTAATCAACACCAGCGTATAATAATCCGAAGAATGCTGCGCTAATTCTCCTACTCCCTCTGAGCCGCCTATCGCCACATCAACTTTTACTGCAAATTGTTGCAAGGCCTTGGATATTAAAGCTCGATCCGCAGGTTTATCCTCTATCAGTAACACCCGCATTCCTGAGACGCCAGTTTTTCGCAGATTCGCATCTAATCCTGCATTGGTTGGAATAGCAAGTAATTTAGGTGGCGCAGCAAGTATTTTCCATATCATTTGTGGTAATATAGGCCGCACCAAAACATCGGTTACACCTAACCCCTGGAGCTGGGAAAACATGTTATCCAATTCATAATGAGTAATTAACACTATGCGCTTGGGACGCTGCAACTCATAATCTTTAAAACTACGCAGCAGCATCAATCCATTGAGGGTGGGTAATGGCCAGTGTAGAAACATAAAATCATACGGCTTACTGTCTGCTGTATTAGCATTAAAACAATCGAATACCGCATTATTATATTCACCGATATCGACATTTACAATACCCAATACGTGTAAAAACTCACTAAGATTGGTGCATGCTGTAGAATTTTCTCCAACAACTAATATTCGCAAATTTGCAGTATTCATACCAGCATAGCCTGATAGTTAAGGGGATAAGTTTTATTGTACATAACCACCTATATGCAACCGTGATATCCTAGCCAAGGTATCGGGATAGGCGGAGCCAGTGCCCTCAAAGCCCATATTTAACTAATTACCAGCCAGATACTTTTATCTAAGCAGGCGGTTACTATTGCACAAAACATAATAATGAAAATTAGACCAGTATCACAGTATTCTATATAATTATTTGGTACGCCCGCAATACACAAGCTGATTTTACGCTCAATACCAAACCAGGTTATGCGATATTTTCAAACAAGGTTACCTGGTAATCATAATCTCTGCTACATTCTGCTCCGTATTCTATATTACTTGGCTATACAAATGGTATACCATAGGATTTTAATCAAGGTACCCAGAGATGCTCAACACCGATTGGATGTACAAGAGCTAAAAAACCCTGTTACAAGTATCAGCTTAGGATCGGCTATAACCATGTTAGCATAACTGAAATATCAACAGCGGTAGTTTAGGACACGCCGCATTTTCAGCCTCGGACCTGCTGATACGTGTTGATTGCAAAGGATTTTCCAAACCAATAACCTCTTAATTATATTTAAGTTTTGGTTTTGAATAGCAACGTACCCTACACCTAGCTAATATACCTCGGCCACAGTAGGCAATTGCTAATTTGCCGTACCCAAAAAAAGCATGACAACAGACTCAATTGATGTTATATTAATAACTGGATCGCACCGGTCCCCCCGCAAGGTAAAGCTGTGAACCCGGTCAGGCCTGGAAGGGAGCAGCCGTAGCAGTGGAGTCTGTGCCGGGGTGCGGCTGGTACGGTCCATTTTTTTCATACATCACCCAATGTCTGCTAACGTACCACGGTATCACAATGCGACATAAGGATCGAGACTTAACAATATGAAGGGTGCCCTAGGTAATATAGTCAAACAAGCCCAAAAGATGCAGGAAGCAGTGGACAAAGCACAACAGCGATTGGCCAATGAAGAAGTAACCGGCGAATCTGGAGGCGGCCTGGTAAAACTAACCCTTAATGGTCGCCATCAAGCACGCAAAGCAGAAATAGACCCCAGCCTATTTCAGGACGACAGGGAACTGTTGGAAGACCTAATTGTGGCAGCGATCAACGATGCCGCGGCCAAAATAGAGGCCAAAAGTCGAGATTTAATGTCTGGTGTTACCGGCGGTCTTGGATTACCACCTGGTTTTAAACTTCCGTTTTAGAACCCATAGATGCAATTACCCTATTGATTGTTCACATATTCCAGTATCCTTACAGCAAAACCTGATCGTTCCTACGCTCCAGCATAGCAATGTAGCCTCTTAAGTTGATCGTTCCCACGCTCCGGTGTGGGAACACAACTGGGGGTGCTCCGGCGTCCCCATAACATACTACTTGATCGTTCCCATACTCGTCTCGTCCCTGGCTTCTGGATTCCGGCAATCCATGCCGGAATGACGGGTTTTTGATGAACCTATCCCACTATTAATCTTCTTATCCATGTATAAATGATACCCAAGGTAAGAAACGCATTGAAACAGATAGATATACGTTCCCAACATACCACCAATCTGCGGTATTTCCTTTGTAACCAGGCAAATGCCCGCGCTCTGCTTGAAAGCGTGGTGTATCGTTCTTTAATGGCCTTCCATGCGGCTTTTTATCATTCCAGATTCGTTTAGGAATTTGGAGTCGTGTGCCTCGTTTTCGTAAACACTTCCTTAAATCCTTACTGTGATAGCCTTTATCTGCTGCTAACACCTTAAAGTGCTTTTTTGATCTTCCAACTTTACCAGTTCGGACTTTTACCGCATCTAATAATGGTAATATAGACCTCACCCCCCTGCCCCTCTCCATAGATAGCGAGGGGGTTATACGTCATTCCGGCAGGGATTGCCGGAATCCAGAAGCCAGGGACGAGTAATTACCCAATTTATCAAAAACCCGTCATTCCGGCAGGGATTGCCGGAATCCAGAAGCCATGGATGGGGTTAACAGACTTTTCCTTGCTTACCCTTCCCAACCAAGAAATAAAGCAAATTGCCGTAGTAGATAGTTACCAATATTATATCTTATACTACAGGGTTTGGATAGTTTTACATAGCCATGGCGCCGTAATTGCATATACGATCAAAATCAGGACGGAATTTTATGCTGCTGCAATCTAAACTTGAGTCTATACTAATTACATACGCTTGCAATAAAATGCTGAAGCAGCAGTTTAGTAGCAACTTTTCGATTACTGATTAATTTTCCAGCAACGTAGATAATAGTTGAGTTAATGTACACATTTTAAATAGGGAAAAACATAATGATTGAAGAATTACATGACCCTGAATTACGGGCTAGTGCATAACAAAGATTGGTTGCAATGGGACCAGACGCCATCCCCACATTGATCATGGCCTTAGCTAATGAGAAACGGCAGGTCAGATGGGCAGCGGCTGGGGCCTTGGGGCAAATCGGGCCAGCGGCCACTGCCACCATCCCTGGCATCTGGATTCCGGCAATCCCTGCCGGAGTGACGGGGTGAGGTTTATAGGGATGGGCGGGTGAGGCAGGTAGTTACCAAATTACTGGGGTTGCCAAGTGCAATTACGTTTTGCTAATCGTACCTACGACTCTGGCTTGGATCCGGTCTTAAGCCAACAGGATTGCGTCCGTTAGCCCTTAAGATGTGCGCAATCCTGGGTGGAGAAATACTGAATAACTGCCATGATCAATAGGAAAAGTTATGCTCAAATTTAGTAATAAAAACTGTTTCCGGATGATATTCAGATTATTGGTGCTTTGTAGTTTGGTGCCTCATACTACACTGTTAGCTCAAGATAAACTGATGAGTGCAGATGAGCTTGTCCAGTAATTGCATAGCCAGATACCTACGCAAGCAGCACCAGAAGTTACTATGGCTATTCGTTTTAGTCCTAATTCCGCAAAATTAGCTGATGAATTTTCCCGTAAGCAATTGCAAGCGGTTAGTACAGCACTGGGGAATAAGGAATTGTTAGGGTATCGCTTTGAAATCGGGGTGCATACCGATAGCAAAGGTAAGGATGCCTATAATTTGCAGCTTTCGCAACAGCGGGCGAAGGCGGTGCAGCAAATGTTGTGTCAGGAACCTGTGGTAGATTGTACTTAGGTTTCAGGATAAAAAATATGGCGAATTTCACACCCCTACACTTTATATATCACTATCCATTAATGTCCGCTATTGTCGGAATTATTTTACTATTGTTTTTGTTTTCTACATATAAACTATTGCGCTTTAGTGAGATAAACATCTTGCTCAATTTACCGCAACCGTTATTATTCTGTGTGCTGTATTATCTAATTTATGCGCAATTAGGTCCAGAAAATTACCAATTTGACCATCCACCCACTTGGTGGGATTGGGTGCAATTTACTGGTGCGCACATCCTCCGCGCTGGGGATATTTTGGATGTTATTGAAGAATATAAATGGAATTTACAAAACGTAAAACATGCTAGCTATTTAGTTGCAGGCACGGTGATGGCTATGCACTGGACGGTGGATGCGTTTTTATTGGGAGTGTTATGGCAAAAAACCGGGAAATTTGGTAGTCAAATCTGGGATAAATTACAAGAAATACCAGGCGAAATTTGCTCAAGATTTTGTATGTTGTTCTTATCAATACTAGGAATATTTTGGCTTACATTAGCAGTGCAAGCCGTTCTTGATAACCGATCTATAGGGTGGTTGGCGTGGAATGGATTGTGGTTATGGCCGTTAGATAATCTAATTAGAGTTATAGATATCGGGGATAGTTTTCAACTGTATCATATCCGATTACATGAGGTAACAGTATCGTGGTGGACTAGCTCTTTGGCTGTGGCGTTTCGGTTGCTTATTAGTTTTCCAGTAGCCTGGATAATTAATTGGATTCATGTACATTTATTTAGAGGAGTAGGAGATACCATTCCCGGACTGATTGAAAAATTACACGATTCTGCGTTGCGAAATGGTGTAAAACAAAGGTTAGTTGCAATAGGACGAGACGCCATCCCTGCATTGATAGCGGCTTTAGCGGATGATTATTCGGTCAGAAAGGCAGCGGCCCAGGCCTTGGGGCAAATCGGGCCAGCAGCCATCTCCGCATTGATCACGGCCTTGGCGGATGAGAGTAAGGTTAGATCTGCTGCCGCACTGGCCTTGGGGCAGATAGGGTCAGCGGCCATCCCGGCATTGATTATGGCTTTGGTGGATGAGAATTCTAAGGTCAGACAGGCAGCAGTTGGGGCCTTAAACAAAATCGATCCCGAATGGCATAAGACCGCAGGAGCCAGCGCCGCCATTCCTGCATTGATTACGGCTTTAGTGGATAAAAATTTGGAGGTCAGAGGGGCAGCGGCTGAGGCCTTGGGGCAAATCGGGCCCGAGGCCACCCCCGCATTGATTACGGCCTTGAGGGATGAGAATTCGGATGTCAGATTGGCAGCGGCTGAGGTTTTAGGGAAGATAGGACCAGCCGCCACCGCCGCCATCCCCGCATTGATCACGGCCTTGGCAAATTGGCGTTCGGATGTCAGAAAGGCAGCGGCTCAGGTTTTAGGGAAGATAGGACCAACCGCCACCGCTGCCATGCCAGCATTGATTACGGGCTTGGCGGATAGGATTTCGTATGTCAGAGAGGCTGCGGCTGTGGCCTTGGATAAAATTGATCCCCAATGGCACAAGACCGCAGCGGCCACCGCCGCCATCCCCGCATTGATTACGGCCCTGGCGGATGAGGATTCGGATGTCAGACAGGCGGCGGCTGAGGCCTTGGGGCAAATCGGGCCAGAAGCTAAAGCTGCCATCTCCGCATTGATCACGGCTTTGGCGGCTGAAAATTGGAATGTCAGACGAGCAGCGGCTTTGGCCTTGGGGCAAATCGGGCCAGAAGCTAAAGCTGCCATCTCCGCATTGATCACGGCTTTGGCGGATGAAAATTGGAATGTCAGACGAGCAGCGGCTTTGGCCTTGGGGCAAATCGGGCCAGCCGCCATCCCCGCATTGATTACGGCCTTGGCGGATGAGGATTCGGATGTCAGACAGGCGGCGGCTGGGGCCTTGGATAAAATTGATCCCCAATGGCACAAGACCGCAGGAGCCAGCGCCGCCATCCCCGCATTGATTACGGCCTTGACGGATAAGGATTCGGATGTCAGACAGGCGGCGGCTGGGGCCTTGGGTAAAATTGATCCCCAATGGCACAAGACCGCAGCGGCCACCGCCGCCATCCCGGCATTGATTACGGCCTTGACGGATAAGGATTCGGATGTCAAAAAGGCAGCGGCTGGGGTCTTGGACAAAATTGATTCACAGTGGCATAAGACCGCCGCGGCCACGGCCGCCATCCCCGCACTGATTACGGCCTTGACGGATGAGGATTTGTATGTTAGATGGGCAGCGGCTCGAGTCTTGGGGCACATCGGGCCAGAAGCCACCGCTGCCATGCCAGCATTGATTACGGCCTTGGCGGATAAAGATTGGTGGGCCAGAGAGGCTGCGGCTGTGGCCTTGGACAAAATTGATCCCCAATGGCACAAGACCGCAGCCGCCACCGCCGCCATCCCCGCACTGATTACGGCCTTGACGGATAAGGATTCGGATGTCAGAAAGGCAGCGGCTGAGGCTTTGGGAAAGATAGGGCCAGCGGCCACCGCTGCCATCCCTGCATTGATCACAGCCTTGACGGATAAGGATTCGTATGTCAGAAAGGCTGCGGAAAAGGCCTTAAACAAAATTGATCCGCAGTGGCGCAGCAAATAGCGGTAGCGTTTATCACAGGCTAAGCTTGTCAAAGCCTGAGGGGGGCCGCTGCCTGCGATAGGCTCAGGCAGCGTGGACGTTACAATAATATTTGATTAATGCAAATATTGAGCTAGTACCGTAAATGTGGATCTAGTTTTTTAGAAAAATTTAGGTTTTTTCTGCCGAGCACTGGTTACGAAACTGCTATTAACCCCATCCATGACTTCTGGATTCCGGCAATCCCTGCCGGAATGACGGGGTGAGGTTTATAGGGATGGGCGGGTGAGGTAGGTAGTTACCAAATTACTGGGGTTGCCAAGTGCAATTACGTTTTGCTAATCGTACCTACGGCTCTGGCTTGGATCCGGTCTTAAGCCAACAGGATTGCGTCCGTTAGTCCTCAAGGTGTGCGCAATCCTGGGTGGAGAAATACTGAATAACTGCCATGATCAATAGGAAAAGTTATGCTCAAATTTAGTAATAGAAACTGTTTTCGGATGGTGTTCAGATTATTGGTGCTTTGTAGTTTGGTGCCTCATACTACACTGTTAGCTCAAGATAAACTGATGAGTGCAGATGAGCTTGTCCAGCAATTACATAGCCAGATACCTACGCAAGCAGCACCAGAAGTTACTATGGCTATTCATTTTAGTCCCAATTCCGCAAAATTAGCTGATGAATTTTCCCGTAAGCAATTGCAAGCGGTTAGTACAGCACTGGGGAATAAGGAATTGTTAGGGTATCGCTTTGAAATCGGGGCGCATACCGATAGCAAAGGTAAGGATGCCTATAATTTGCGGCTTTCACAACAGCGGGCGAAGGCGGTGCAGCAAATGTTGTGTCAGGAACCTGGGGTAGATTGTACTAGGTTTCAGGTTAAAGGTTATGGTGAATCTCGCCCCATAGCTTCTAATGTCAATGAAGCTGGGCGAGCGCGGAATCGGCGGATAACCATTAAACGTTTGGAAGCCATGCCGGTTGTTGCCTCGCCCGTGGTGACAGAGACGGTAACTACACCGCAACCTGAAGCTAACCTACCGCTACGATCTGATGCCAAGCCCACGGCAATTATGACACCAAACAACCCAGCGGTTACGCCATTACCAGCATTGAATAATCCGGTGGTAATCTCATCAACCCATAAAGCTACTGAAGTTGACTGGTCACATTTTATATCTCACTATCCATTAATATCTGCTATTGTCGGAATTATTTTACTATTGTTTTTGTTGTCTACGTATAAACTATTGCGCTTTAGTGAGATAAACATCTTGCTCAATTTACCGCAACCGTTATTATTCTGTGTGCTGTATTATCTAATTTATGCGCAATTAGGTCCAGAAAATTACCAATTTGACCATCCACCCACTTGGTGGGATTGGGTGCAATTTGCTGGTGCGCACATCCTCCGCGCTGGGGATATTTTGGATGTTATTGAAGAATATAAATGGAATTTACAAAACGTAAAACATGCTAGCTATTTAGTTGCAGGCACGGTGATGGCTATGCATTGGATGGTGGATGCGTTTTTGTTGGGGGTGTTATGGCAAAAAACCGGGAAAGTTGGTAGTCTAATCTGGGATAAATTACAAGAAGTACCAGGCGAAATTTGCTCAAGATTTTGCATGTTGTTCCTATTAATACTAGGAATATTTTGGCTTACATTAGCGGTGCAAGCCGTTCTTGATAACCGATCTATAGGGTGGTTGGTGTGGAATGGATTGTGGTTATGGCCGTTAGATAATCTAATTAGGGTAGTAGATATCGGGGATAGTTTTCAACTGTATCATATCCAATTACATGAGGTAAGAGTATCGTGGTGGACTAGCTCTTTGGCTGTGGCGTTTCGGTTGCTTATTAGTTTTCCAGTAGCCTGGATAATTAATTGGATTCATGTATATTTATTTAGAGGAGTAGGAGATACCATTCCCGGATTGATTGAAAAATTACACGACTCTACAATGCGAGATGGTGCACAACAAAGATTGGTTGCAATAGGACGAGACGCCATCCCGGCATTGATCGTGGCCGTGGCGGATAAGGATTGGGATGTCAGACAGGCGGCGGCTGAGGTTTTAGGGAAGATAGGGCCAGCCGCCATCCCGGCATTGATGGCGGCCTTGACGGATAAGAATTCGAATGTCAGACATGCGGCGGCTCGGGTCTTGGGGCAAATAGGGCCAGCCGCCACCGCCGCCATCCCGGCACTGATTACGGCCGTGGCGGATGAGGATTCGGATGTCAGACAGGCGGCGGCTGGGGCCTTGGATAAAATTGATCCCCAATGGCACAAGACCGCAGCGGCCACCGCCGCCATCCCCGCATTGATTACGGCCTTGACGGAGAAATGGGATGTCAGACAAGCAGCAGTTGGGGCCTTAAACAAAATTGATCCCCAATGGCGTAGTACCGCAGCTGCCACCGCCGCTATCCCCGCATTGATTACAGCCGTGGCGGATAAGGATTTGTATGTCAGAATGGCAGCGGCCCATGCCTTGGGGCTAATAGGACCAGCGGCCAGCGCCGCCATCCCCGCATTGATTACGGCCCTGGCGGATGAGCATCGGTATGTCAGAGAGGCTGCGGCTGTGGCCTTGGGGCAAATAGGACCAGAGGCTAAAGCCGCCATACCAGCACTGATTACGGCCGTGGCGGATGAGAATTCGGATGTCAGACATCCCAATCCTTATCCGCCACGGCCACGATCAATGCCGGGATGGCGTCTCGTCCTATTGCCACCCATCTTTTTTGTTCCCCATC
>JXSN01000665.1 GCA_001276605.1 Achromatium sp. WMS2 | reverse complement strand
TTTAGATCTGCCTTTCTGATTTGCTTGAATCTTTCTTGATGATGAATTTGTATCCTTTTGCGAAGTATTCTTTCTCAGCCCACACATAGAATCTTTTCAGTCTCTTCCTGACACCATATGTCACTACCAATTGTGTCCCATATTCCAACTTGTTGATCTGAATTCTATCATTAATTTCATTGATAATTATTTTCATGGCTTGTGTTTCAATTATTGTGTAGTCCACCAAGTTTTCACTGTTTGGTGCACATTGGTATGTTTGGCTTATGACTGTTGGAATATTCAAATGACTGATGGGTGCTCTGTTTCTGTCAAAGTGTGGTAGTATCAGCTCACAGGGTTACTCTGGTTCCTGTAGTACATCAGGAATCTCTTATGTTTCATTCTTATTGGTGTTGTTGTCATTGTATTCATTTCTATCATTGATCTCATTTCATTCTTCTTCATATTCATTGTCATTGTTGCTTATGTTAGTTCCATGTTCTTCTTGTTCATACCAATCTGTGTAGTTTCCATCATTGTGATATATATTGCTGCTTATGATTCCTGTATTGGTTTTGATTTCTGTTTCTATTTCAGTATCATCTATGTCTTTAATAAATTCAATTTTGATTTCTATGATTTCTTGGGAATCCACTCCTGCAAGAGAGTCATGCACAATGAGTCCTGCTTTGCTGACAAGCCATCCTCAATTGCAAGTTTATTAACTTTTTGAATCACTAAGTCTTTAATGGAAATTAGATTTACAGTTTGTAGTTGACAAACTTCCTTTGTT
>JXSN01000664.1 GCA_001276605.1 Achromatium sp. WMS2 | reverse complement strand
TGAATAAATTATTATTTTATTACTCCATAAAATTAGCATTAAATATATTTCTATGATTACAGTTATTGTTGGATAGTACGCCCACCATCCACATTAATTATTTGGCCAGTTATATACTTAGCATCACAGTGCAAAAATAACACGGCCTGAATTATATCTTGAGTATTACCATGGCATCCCAAAGGAATTCCTCAATTAATCTCAAACATCAAATCCTGGAAAGGCCGGTTAGATTTATTGGTTAATAATGCCTCCAGCTTCTATCCAACACCTGTTGATCTAGCAACCGAGGCACAATGGGATGAGCTGTTAGGCTCTAACCTTAAAGCCCCTTTTTTCTTGGCCCAACAGGCTAGATATTTATTGCAATGCAGCAAAGGGTGTATCATTAACTTGGTAGACATTCATGCGGAGCGACCGTTAAAAAAACATCCCATATACTCCGTGGCTAAAGCTGGTAATCGCATGCTGGTCCAGGCTTTGGCACGGGAATTGGCACCGGACATAAGGGTTAATGGCATTGCACCGGGTGTAATACTGTGGTCGGAAACAGAGGCACATCCTGCTACCCGTCACAGCATCTTAAAACGAATTCCATTGGGATGCCATGGTAATACTCAAGATATAATTCAGGCCGTGTTATTTTTGCACTGTGATGCTAAGTATATAACTGGCCAAATAATTAATGTGGATGGTGGGCGTACTATCCAACAATAACTGTAATCATAGAAATATATTTAATGCTAATTTTATGGAGTAATAAAATAATAATTTATTCA
>JXSN01000663.1 GCA_001276605.1 Achromatium sp. WMS2 | reverse complement strand
GCATACAGGCGAAATTGGTCCTCGGCCACAAGTTGTTTGGGATTCAGTTGTTTGCGGTAATTTACGTAATGGCCAATTAATTCCTTTAGGGTCCAATCATCTAGGGTTTCACGCATGGATTTATAAGTGATAAGGGAATGTGCGCCTAGATTGTCGAAACCATCGGGCAAGGGTTCAGTTAGAATTCCTGGTTTTTTACGGATAATTACTATATCTAAAAATTGTTTATGGTTGGAAAGTTCCTTCTCCAATTCCACTTCAAATGGGGTATTTAATAATAAATCTTTGAGTAACAGCCCCAGGATGCGGTGCCAATGCGTCATAGTAATATGTTATTATGTTCTGGTTAATTCGAAATAGTTCCATGTTGGGCACGTTATTTTGTGCCCAATCTACCCGTTCCAGTTATTCTGATAGCGGTGCCGTATTTGTTGATTATTGCTTCTTATGTGCTGCTAATAATTCCTGGAGCCTAATTAATTCTTGTGCGTCAAGATTGCGTATAATATCTTCAGAATGCATGCCCTCTAGCCGCTCCTCTGGTTTGAGCCTTTTTAGCAGATCGGCTGGCCTTAGACCCTTTAGTCTGTCCTCTGGTGGCAATAAATGCACATGGCTTCTTAGGTAGTCGCGTTCAAAATCATCCAAGGTGTAAGGCATGGCTAAACCCTCCAGATTGTAATGCTCAAATATTTGTTGCATGACGTGATTAATACGCTCATCATGCCCTTGATAATGTTGTTTACCCCATTGAATTAATTTTAAATCTCCACTTAACATACCCC
>JXSN01000662.1 GCA_001276605.1 Achromatium sp. WMS2 | reverse complement strand
GCATTGTCCATACGTACTTCCTGCGCCCAGAAAAACCCGCGACTGTAAGAAAGGCTTATTCGTTGTGGACACAGCGGTACTGTGTTGTTGATTAATCATAAAAATCTTAGCATATTAAATCATGATGTAAATCATCCACCAGTGAATTTAAGAGCAAATGCCACCAATTTAAGGTATTCAAGTAATGACAAAAGAAGATTTTATAGAAATGGAAGGTACGGTAACCGAAACATTACCAAACACGATGTTCAGGGTACAACTCGATAACGGCCACACGGTTACTGCGCACATATCAGGTAAAATGCGTAAACACTACATCCGCATATTAACTGGTGATAAAGTAACGGTACAATTAACCCCATATGATCTTACCAAGGGGCGAATCAGCTACCGTGCTCGCTAGCCATCATGACCTTTAAACCATAAAAGTAAGAACATACTACATTATTAATCCGTGTTTTGGCTAGACCTAGACCATGCCTCGTTCTTTGGCGGTTTCGTATTCAAATACAAGTGCTTCATTGGCTACGTCTATTTTTACCGTTCCTCCCAACATAAGGTTACCAAAGAGAATTTCGTTAGCTAAAACCTTCTTGATGTTGTCTTGAATACCTTAAATTGGTGGCATTTGCTCTTAAATTCACTGGTGGATGATTTACATCATGATTTAATATGCTAAGATTTTTATGATTAATCAACAACACAGTACCGCTGTGTCCACAACGAATAAGCCTTTCTTACAGTCGCGGGTTTTTCTGGGCGCAGGAAGTACGTATGGACAATGC
>JXSN01000661.1 GCA_001276605.1 Achromatium sp. WMS2 | reverse complement strand
GCACACCAGCAGTTGTGAATAATCTCAATAATAATTATGGATATACTATTACCATGGAAACTGATTGTAGTCTTTCTGAACCCTATGCCATGCAAGTATTGGGTGTGGATATGGAACCTGAATTTCCTGATCGTTGCATTGTAATCATTGCGCATGCTAACAGCTGTGTTGATGGCAATTACGTTTTTGCAGAAGTTGAGGGTGTCAGGTGGTTTCGACAGTACAAAGAAGATTCCAGTGGCCGTAAATGGTTAGCCGCAGTAAATCCGATATTTCCAGATATAGAACTTAATAGTATAGATTATCGCATCTTAGGTGTGATTATTCAAAGGAATATTCGACGTAAAATTAAACATTATACTTAATTTAGCGCCATGTTGTTTTTGGGGTATTTACTGGGTTGTGTTGACACATATGGTTATGTTCTTGTGGGGGACGCTGGAGCATCCCCGGCTGCGTTCCCACATTGGAGCATGGTAACTATCATCAAGGTATTGGGTTGGATAGCCGGCGACCAATATCCATCGAGCCTGGTTGGTATACATCACAGTTACATGGTAAACAAGTAGTTACTATAATAAATATGTCAATTCCCCTAGTATTCACCTTTGTTTTTTGGCACTATTAATAATCAGTAACACCGGCAAACCTAAGATGGTGGTAAAAATAAAAAAGCCAGGATATCCCAATTGTTCCACTAAAGTTCCGGAGTAACCACCCAGCAATTTGGGCAATAAAGTCATCAGGGAACTAAATATAGCATACTGGACCGCAGTAAAGGATATATTGGTC
>JXSN01000660.1 GCA_001276605.1 Achromatium sp. WMS2 | reverse complement strand
GCATAGCAACGTTATCACCAAAGCAGTATTCCCCCTTGCCCCCCGCTCGGCAAGCATACTCCCATTCCGCCTCCGTTGGCAACCGATATTTTTGCCCGGTCTGCTGGGTTAACCATTGACAATAAGCTTGGGCATCATCCCAATTGACATTAATTACTGGCCGCCGCCCTCGGCCCCAACCCCGATCACTTGGTAAGCTACGCTTAGTCGCAGCACAGAAAGCATCATACTCTTCAAAAGTAACCTGGTACTTACCAATGGCAAAGGCAGAGTTTATAATTACCTCATGAATGGGGTTTTCCCAATTATACCGATTACCCCCCATCAAAAACCGCCCACGTTGCAATATTACCAATTCCGGGACTGGAAACTTTGGTTGCACTAGTTTCGGGGCCGGAGCAGGGGTGACAATCTCAATCCGTGGCGTGACCACAGCAATTGCGGGCTGGGCCGCTGCCACTGGCACCGCAGCAATATTTAGCAATTCTAACATTGCCCCTGCATCCTGCGGCCGATCCTCACGGGGTTCAAAAATACAAGATTCCAACAACTCTTTGCCCAATTTGGGAATCTCTAATTTCTTTATGTCTTTAGTATATCCCGGCACTAAAGTCAAAGACCCAACCATCATCTGCCACAAAATTACCCCTAATGCATACACATCATCACTTGCATGTGAATCCTTACCCTCCCTCTGCTCAATCGACGCATATCCCGCACTCCCAAAACCTCGGGTCGTAAACGTCCCAGTACGTACCTGCTTAGTCAAATTTTGCTGCTGGGTTAATACTTT
>JXSN01000659.1 GCA_001276605.1 Achromatium sp. WMS2 | reverse complement strand
AAAGTATTAACCCAGCAGCAAAATTTGACTAAGCAGGTACGTACTGGGACGTTTACGACCCGAGGTTTTGGGAGTGCGGGATATGCGTCGATTGAGCAGAGGGAGGGTAAGGATTCACATGCAAGTGATGATGTGTATGCATTAGGGGTAATTTTGTGGCAGATGATGGTTGGGTCTTTGACCCTATTACCGGGATATCCTAGAGACATAAAAAAATTAGAGGTTCCCAAATTGGGCAAAGAGTTGTTGGAATCTTGTATTTTTGAACCCCGTGAGGATCGGCCGCAGGATGCAGGGGCAATGTTAGAATTGCTAAATATTGCTGCGGTGCCAGTGGCAGCGGCCCAGCCCGCCATTGCTGTGGTCACGCCACGGATTGAGATTGTCACCCCTGCTCCGGCCCCGAAACTAGTGCAACCAAAGTTTCCAGTCCCGGAATTGGTAATATTGCAACGTGGGCGGTTTTTGATGGGGGGTAATGGGCATGGTGATGAAAAACCCATGCATGAGGTAATTATAAATTATGCCTTTGCCATTGGTAAGTACCAGGTTACTTTTGAAGAGTATGATGCTTTCTGTGCTGCGACTAAGCGTAGCTTACCAAGTGATAGTGGTTGGGGCCGAGGGCGGCGGCCAGTAATTAATGTCAATTGGGATGATGCCCAAGCTTATTGTCAATGGTTAACCCAGCAGACCGGGCAAAAATATCGGTTGCCAACGGAGGCGGAATGGGAGTATGCTTGCCGAGCGGGGGGCAAGGGGGAATACTGCTTTGGTGATAACGTTGCTATGCT
>JXSN01000658.1 GCA_001276605.1 Achromatium sp. WMS2 | reverse complement strand
ATTGTTCAGCTATCTAAGGCTGGAAAGCATGTTTATTTGCCTATCGTTCTCCGCAAGCGACGGATTTTGAGATTTGCTGAAAGTAGCCCCCGGTCCATAGTTAAGCTTAATCGTTATGGAATACTAGAACCGGTGGTTGCGGCCCGAAGCTCTAAACAGGCTCGACAACTAGATGTACTTATATTATTGGTAACCCACATCCTTAACTCAAGAATAATTCACTTGGGAATGAAGGCCAGTAACCGCAAATATTACGTTTTTGTGATTATTCACATGCTTCAGTGTGGGAACGTATATAGCCCAATCCTTCGGCCATTGCAATGCTTATCCAATTTGGAAATTAGTATGCCACGCTACACACGGTCATCTTTGGGATTAATCTTGGTGTAGAAACGCCTATAGACGCAACGCTCAGTCAATATTGTATCCATGGGGACATCCCAAGGGCGCACTGGCAGGGGCGACACAATTTTTTGGCACTCGTGCGCAATACCCAGCAAATGCGGTCGTTGCCAATGATCGCTACGCAAACGGTAGCTCAAGGTCCTATCGTAATAACCGCCACCCATACCCAGACGATTGCATGTAGCATCGAAAGCAACCAGTGGCACCATAAGTACATCTAGTTGTCGAGCCTGTTTAGAGCTTCGGGCCGCAACCACCGGTTCTAGTATTCCATAACGATTAAGCTTAACTATGGACCGGGGGCTACTTTCAGCAAATCTCAAAATCCGTCGCTTGCGGAGAACGATAGGCAAATAAACATGCTTTCCAGCCTTAGATAGCTGAACAAT
>JXSN01000657.1 GCA_001276605.1 Achromatium sp. WMS2 | reverse complement strand
ACGTCGGCCACCGCTAGGGTTTTTTCGAAATTTTATTTTAATTCATGATGGAAAACATGACGATACTTTGGACTTGAAGCATCAAGGAATCACTCCTATTATAGATATTGCCCGTATTTATGCACTAAAGTCTAAATTAATAGTTAATAATACCATTGCCCGCTTACATGGTGCACAACAAAGTGGAATTTTAAGTCAAGAAACAGCAGAAAATCTACAAGATGTTTTTGAATTAATATCTGGGTTACGCTTGCGACATCAAGCTCAACAAATACGAAATGGTTATAAACCCGATAACTATTTAGCACCAAATCAACTTTCATCATTGGAACGCAATCATCTTAAAGATGCTTTTAAAGTTATTAGTTCTATCCAACAAGTTATGGAACAAAACCATGCTTTAGGACTGATTCCTCATTGATATATAATTCAAATTTATTTCGAAATAGTTATCAATAAAGTTGCAAATATATAATGGAAACCCCTAAAAATAAACAATCATGCCTACGTTAGCGAGCAGATTCTTAATAAATAAATCCGATCGGCCCAAGCTATAAACTTATATAACCTTTAAAGTTGTGTGCTTAAGAATTCTTAATGCGTTTGCTATATGGAACCTCTAAAAATTAATTTTAATACCATTTGTAACTGCATGGTTGCTAGAAATCTGCCCGCTGACGCGGGCATGATTGTCTATTTTTAGAGGTTCCCATTATTTGTAACTGCATGGTTGCTAGAAATCTGCCCGCTGACGCGGGCATGATTGTCTATTTTTAGGGGTTCCCATTATTTGT